>NZ_JALJRR010000028.1:0-78636 GCF_024519615.1 Pseudomonas sp. Pse79 | reverse complement strand
CTTGGGTGATGCAAAAGCCCGTCAAACCGCCGACGACGGTCCCGCCAGCGGTGGTCTTGGCTCCTCGGGTAATGAAATAGCGCCGCATGCCAGCGGTGTCCTTATTGTGGGCGGGACCAGCAGGCTAGGCATGGCAGGCGAGGGCGAGAAGTCAGATGCTTCCGAGCCGGATGTAGGTTGCTTCGGTTATCGGGTTGGTGAGGCCGAAAGTCGGGGGTGTCAGCAACCGCGCGGGTTACCACCATTTCCAGCGGACTTGTTTTTTCAGGGTGGCGATGATGGCTTCGCGCTTGTGGCGGATTTCTAGCATCTTGTGGCGCAGTTCGCGGCAGCGCTTGCTGTTGAGGATCAGTAGGCCGATCAGGGGGCTGAGGAGGGCCATGGAGTAGAGATAAGCGTTGGGGCGGTAGGCGATTGCGGGAAGTGATACCAGCAGGCAGATGAGGTATATCGCCATGTTCAGCCAGACCCAGTGGATGCGTCCGTATAACACTTCGTATTTGGCAAGGGCAAATACTGCACCAAGCCCCGTAGCGCCGAAAAATGATGTCTTGGTAGCAAAACCAATGGGGTACGTCGAGAGATAGGTGAGCATTGTCAGGATCGCCGTCAATCCTATTGAGGTGCATGCGACAAGAATGTCTGCTCCGATTACTGGCATATACCGCTTGATGAATTCCCAATGGTTTTCAATAAAGATGCCTGCTGATGATGGCCTGCGCGACCGGCAAGCATTATCCCGAAGCAAGACTGGTAGTGCGCAAGGCGGGCGGTTCCAGCCCAGTGGAGTATCTGGTGATCACCCTGAAGGAAGTCATGGTGGTGTCCTACGGCACCGCTGCTGAAAGTAAGGATGAGGTGCTCTACGACAGCATCGCCTTGAACTTCGCCAGCGTCGACGTCAGCTACCAGCCGCAGAAGGCCGACGGCGCCAAGGACGGTGGGCCAGTGAAGTTCGGCTGGAATATCCGGCAGAACGTTAAAGCCTGAAGCCGCACCTTGTGCCCGGATAGCGGGTCTTTGCGCATCCGGGCGCCAGCACCCGCCGAGGCCATTCAAGATGAGCCTCGGTTTTCGTCAACAAAGGATGCTCGTCGTCTATCAACGGCCGCAGCAGTGCATGGAACATCATGTCGCCGAGGAACGGCAGTGGTTCGCGCTTGCCCATCAACTCGGCATACATGCGCCCGAACGCTACCGGCCCGGCTTTGGCGATGTAGGCCAGGGACAGGCGTCCGGTCAGTGACAAACCATCCTGCAGATCACCCTAAATACCGGCAGCGCAACGTCTTTTTACGCGCTTTCAGAAGCTCGCGAAAAATTTTGCGGCGATGGTCTCGTTGGCCTGTGCCATGCGGTGTCTGCGGCAATACTTTTCGTACAGTGCCTAGGAAACAGGGGACTCTTAGATTAGAGTCGATGGCGTGATTGTTCGATGGATACGAGACATTCTTAAGGATTGAGCCATGAAAACCCCGCCACTCAATGCTGTGAAAGCGTTTGAGGCCGTGTCCAGGCATCTCAGTGTAACCAGGGCTGCATCTGAGCTATGCGTGACTCAGGGAGCCACCAGCCAGCAGATCAAGATTCTTGAAAACTACATGAACTGCTCGCTTTTCATAAGGGATGCCAAAGGGCTAACGCTAACCGAGGCTGGCCAGCGGCTCGCCAGCGTAGCTCAGAAAGCACTAGGGGAACTGGCCGCTGTCGCGGAAGAGATCATCGGGACGCAAAGAACAACACTTTCTATTTCTGCCCCACCTTCATTTGCCGTAAAGTGGCTTATTCCAAATCTGGATAAATTTTACGAAAAACACTTGGATCTTAATGTTGTTATTGATGCGTCTTGTGACGTTAGAAGCTTTCGCAGTCATGGTATTGACGCGTCAATAAGATTTGGCAAGGGAGAAAATCTTCCATCAAATAGCAAAGTACTTGGCTGCTCAGAAGTTATCATAGTCGCAAGTCCCGCATATATTAAAAAAACACCTAAAATTGAAACGTATGCCGACCTTTGCGAACATAAGTTGATCAGTTATGAAACGAAAATTGAAAGTCATAGAAAACTTCATAAAAGCTGGAAAAATGTCTTTGCTGATTTAGGCTTGTCCCTGGACCTTGGTAAGGCGAGTATCGTTTTTACAGAAGGGCACCTGGCTTTGACCGCAGCCATTCATGGTCATGGGCTGGCTCTAACAGAGTCAATTCTAGTCGATCACGAATTACAAAGTGGTCAACTGGTAAGGGTGCTGGATACTAGTTTTCCGGAGGATAACTGTTACACTTTTTTTAAGCCTGAGTACACGCAGAAAATGGTGGCTTTGGAAAAATTCGAAGATTGGCTAATGAGTTCCTTGGCCTGTTCGCTAAGGAAGGTCTGAAGTACCCACCGATTTTTGATGCCCTCACTGCCTGAGGTTCAAAAAATGCTAAGTCGATCGAAAACAGACCTTTCCTGTCTTTAATTCATGGTTTTTTCCTCTGATCGCTATATTTCAGGGCGATCAGTCCGCATTAGAGACGCACTTCTCCCGCATTCAACAACCATTTTTGCACCGTCCACAGGTACGACAAGGCGAATAAAGTCTTCTGCTGTGCGACGTTGCTGGAGAGGTTGGCGATGTCATCTCTTTAGAAAAACTAATGCCTATCGAAGAATTACTCCATCGACTCTAACCTGAGAGTCTCGTATTTTCTAAGCCGCAATGTGAGCGTAATACTCGTCAATCGAAGCCACCTGGCTCGCGGGCAGCATGGTTCATAAGCTGCAACAATCTCCATACCTCCGCGCGATGGTCGGCACCCCATGAGTGTTCATCGTGCCTGAAGACATCAGATGTAAGTAATAGAGTCATCCTATTGATCTTTCTATTCCAAGATAATTTCCGGTGAGGTTCGATCGTTCAACGCAGCATACCGCCGAATCGAAGTACGCAGCACCAAGCATCAGAATAAGACTGAAACCAATTATCATGTGAACATATAGGAGCGACAAAGTGGCACAGCGAGCAACTATTATCCTCTCTGAGGAAAACATTGGTGAAATTGTCGCAGCCGTCGGGCTCGACACTTTAATGGATGAAACGATTGCAAAACTACGTGATGCCCTCAACGTGTTTGGTGATGGCCAGGTTGAAATACAACCGCGCACCGGTTTTGTCTATGAAACTCCGGAAATGGGGCTGATAGAGTTTATGCCGGCTTACCGCCGGGATAAAAATGTCGCGTTAAAAGTTGTTGGCTACCATCCGGGAAATCCGTTTAACCGGGGCATGCCGACGGTCATCGCCACTAACTCCCTATATGACGTAAGGGACGGCCACCTTATTGCGGTGATCGATGGAGTATTTGCAACAGCAGTACGAACGGGCGCAGCATCCGCTGTGGCTTCGAAGTTGCTGGCTCATCCTGAAAGCAAAACCCTTGGGCTGATCGGAGCTGGCGCCATGGCAGTGACCCAGGCCCATGCCCTCAGTCGAATTTATGACTTTGACGCAGTCTTGATCCACGATATTGACCCCGCAGTGGAAAAAACTTTCGCCAAGCGGGTATCCGCCCTGGGAATTACACCGATCATCGCTTCCAAAGAAAGGGTACTGGCAGAGTCCGACATCATCTGTGTTGCCACCTCCATTGGCCTTGATGCAGGCCCGGTTCTCCACGCTGGCGGGATGAAACCACATGTACACATCAATGCTATTGGTGCCGACACGCCGCGCAAATATGAATTATCAACAGAGCTGCTCAAAAGCTCGTTCCTTGTCACGGATTATCTGGAACAGGCCATTAACGAAGGTGAATGCCAGCAATTGAGTAAAGACGAATACGGCTATATCGGCCCTGAGCTGCACAAAATAGTGAAAGAGCCGCAAGCCTATATCCAATATCAGATGAAACAGACCATCTTTGATAGCACCGGTATTTCATTGGAAGATCAGATAATGACCGAGGTCTTGATCGATCAGGCGGAGAGACTAGGGCTTGGTCAGCGGATCCTGATTGAAGCGGGATGTGATGACCCCATGAACCCATATCTTTTCTCAAATTCCGCGAACGCTCTTGATACCGTCAAGAATACAGTGCACGACCGTACCTTAAAATTAGCATGAGTAGAGAAAGACAGGCCATGACAAGCGCAACTCTGATAGACAGAAAAGCACTATCTGTAGCAGTGTTCTTTGGGTTTTTATCTGCTCTTATCTGGGGAGCCTGGCCTGTTCTTTCCCGTTTTGGGGTTCAAAAAACGCTGTCTCCCTATGACATCGCGGCCTTACGCTTTATGGTGGCCGGATTGATTTTGCTGCCTTTTGTTCTAAAGAAAGGGACAGGCATGCTTGGTCTGCCGAAAACCCTGCTCCTTACAGTGGGGCAGGGTATTCCGCACGTACTTCTGGGAATCCTCGGATTGGCATATGCCCCCGCCGGACATGCTGGCGTTCTCATCCCCAGTGCGATGATTGCGGTTTCCACAATTGGGGGCTGGTTCTTCCTTCGTGACAGGCCGGAAAAAGCGGTACTGATCGGGATTTTTATCATCATGGTAGGGGCGACCCTTTCGGGGTGGCAAAGCATGTCGGAAAGCGGTGGGCAGGCCTGGCTGGGAGACCTGCTATTCATTGCTGCCGGAGCATTATGGGGGATCTATACCATTGCCTCGCGTGCATGGGACGTGGATGCGTTCCAGGCCACAGCTTTGGTATCCGTCATTTCCATGTTGCTCTACCTACCTCTATATTTCATTTGGGGAACCCCAGGTATCCTCTCCGCACCCGTTTCTGAAATAGTTTTCCAATCCCTATTCCAGGGCGTATTTGCGGCGATTCTGGCCCTGCTGTTCTATACGAAGGCTGTGACAGTGCTTGGTGCAACCCGTGGCTCCATCTTTGGCGGTCTGGTCCCTTGCATAGCGTCCGTGCTGGCTATCTTCGTCCTATCGGAAGTACCCAGTCTGATCGAAGTCGCCGGGATGGTGCTGGCCAGCGGCGGTATGATCTATATCTTCGGGTTTCGAAAATAGAGTTTGGGTTTGAATCTTTGGACAGGTCCCGGTACGGATGGCAGTTACTTGCCCCCCCCGCCAGATCCCTACGTGCGTAACCCTAAGCCTTGGGGTGTGGCCGGACGGTTACTTTGGCCACAACGCCAAGATCAGAAAGTCGAAATCACCCAAACCGCATAGAGCCACGGGCCATCAAGCGACGACCCAAACTCTACCCTCTACTGGCTAAATCGCGGCAGTCTGCTCGCGATGACATCAAGAAAACGCGCACCCCACAGTCTCCGTGCGGGTTTGCATAGAATGCACAGGTCGCTTCTGGAGGTTGTCGTGCAACATCTGCGCCAAAATGCTTGCATATTCTGCCTCAACAGTAACAGACACGCCGCTTCTGCGGATCTCGCTGTGGGATACTTTGGATTTGTGCCGCTCGCTATGACACATAATCATCTCTACAATCGAGTCGAGGTGGGCAGGAGCTGGGTTTCCTATAGTGCTTACCCTCATGAGGTCGTTGTCTGATAGTGCGGATCTTTCGCGCCTAAGTAGCTGCGATCTTTCTAAGATATTTTCTGCTAGAGATTTATCGCATTGATCAATGCAGCAAATGGAATGACTTTCTGAGTCGCTGTGTAACATGTAAAAAGCTATGCCATGATCAGAGAGCTCCTGTAAAGCACCGTGAGTTTTATAAGATTGATTTATACTTAGGGTCGACTTTCGCGAGCTGGTTATAATGGCTTCTATAGGATTTTCAAATGTTTGTTCGCCAGCAATCACTGTTCCGTTTTGTGAACTGCCGGTCTGTTTGATAAAAAGTTTCACCCCCGAAACCATCCCAGCATAAGCCGCACGCTTGTGTAATACCTTTGCGCCTAGCGTGGACATTTCAAACATTTCCAAGTGCGATATTCTTGTAAATATTTTTGCGTTTTTGCTAAGGCGGGGGTCCAAAGAGAAGACTCCTTGCACGTCGGTATATATCTCGCATGCTTCGGCCCCCAAGGCTTTAGCTAACTCAACCGCTGATGTGTCAGAGCCTCCTCTGCCTAGCGTCGATATTAGGCCTTCACTTGTTATTCCTTGAAATCCCGTAATTATCGGGATCACACCGCTTGCACTGACTCGAAGTATATTTTCAGTCTTGATCTTCGAGATAGTCGCATTGGCATGGATGTTGTTCGTCACGATGCCCGCCTGACACCCAGTCAACGGGACCGCCTTGAGCCCTATGTCATGCAGCACTTGTACCATGAGCCCGGCAGCTATTTGCTCGCCGGCACTTACAACCATATCCATCGCAATATGGCTTATGTGTTGTGAGTAATTATTCATCAGACCCATCAAACGGTCCGTCTCACCGGCTTGCGCAGATACTACCACTACAACTTTTTTTCCGAGTTTTACAGCTTCATGGACATGAGAGGCTGCGCTGCGTATCGCCTTCAGATCCTTCATAGATGTACCGCCAAATTTCATTACTGTTGTTCTCATCATTCACTTCCCTATTTGAATGGCTTGATTTCGCCGGATATAACCTTTCGATAGAAGGTCAAGTAATTCGGCTCGATGACTTCCATGTTTGAGCGAGCGAGATTATGTAAGGTTTGGCAATTACCCATAGGGACGCTGGCCAAGCTATGGTGCGCGGTGTGCAAGTTGTTTCCGTTCGTATACCAACGTGCAATCCATGATGCTTCGATGCTTATTGTATTTCTGTTGAAGTTTGGTTCGTTATAAGCATCTAGACCGAAGTGTTCAGGAAGTTCAATTAAATAGTGGGCAGGCTCCGCAATCAAAATCATTGGGATGAGCCAGGCGAAAACAAAAAACGTTGAGCCGGAAAGTAAAGTAAAAACTATGGTGGTTAATACGATTATGAGGTAGAGACGATATTCCTGTCTGGCGTTGTTTTCCGCTTTGCTATCTTCTATGTCTTGTAGTTTTATCCCAATCAGGCTTTTGAACATAAGTTTGATCACGCGACCAAACCTGCTGGGGTTCATTGCAGCGCTAAATAGCTTTAGAGGGCTGTCCATTCCTTTTTTGGGGTAGTTGAAAAACTCACTATTCAGCTCAGTGCCAAGATGCCTGTGATGGCGAAGATGGTGGTATTTGTAGTGGGAAAATGAATTGAGCATAAACAAACCACAGAAGAACCCTAATAGTCTGTTCAGTTTCTGTGATTTAAACGCATGCCCATGTAGTAGTTCATGTTGGAGTTCTGTGAAATGAGCGTAAATTAATCCAAGAAAAATCACATCCAGGACTTTTCCATACCAGGGGAGGTTGATAGTTCCGTTTTCGTCAAGGAGCAGCGCTGCGATTCCTAACGAAATGAAAAGTACCGCGTTAGAGTATATGAGTGCTGTGCGGATAGGCGTTTTCTTCATAAGATGCTTTTTGAGGGTCGCCTCTAGTTTTGGTGTTCCCCTGTAATTTTCAGAGTGGTTTTGTTCAATAAGCAGCGGGTAAATGGGTGTGTCTGTCATATGCGCTCAGTACTAACAAGAGACTTGTTTTCCTGCTCCTTAGGATGATTTAACAAGCGCAAATTTTTATTGGAAGACAGCATCGGCTGCAATGGAGTAATGCTATCTTCGGTATTAGTTTCTCTATTGGTCGATGCTCTGGCATTTTACGAATGCAGGGCCATGATCAGGCGCAATGTCATCAACGTAAGCCCTGCAGCCTTTAGGGAAGGTCTGAAGTACTCATCGATTTTTGATGCCCTCGCTGCTTGAGGTTCAAAAAATGCTGAGTCGGTCGAAAACAGACCTTTCCTGTCTTTAATTCATGGTTTTTTCCTCTGATCGCTGTATTTCAGGGCGATCAGTCCGCATTAGTTCTGCATCAAGCGAACCCGTAACATGGCCAGCAACGGATACGCCGGACGACCGCCTTCGCCTTTCGGATAATGCGGCTCGATCAGGGCAATCAAGCCCTTCCAGGGCACGACCTGATCCATCTCGATCAGGAAGCGCTCATGGCGGGTCTGCCTACGTTTGTCGGCATACCCGGCATCGGCGAAGGACATCTGTTTCATCGGGGCTCAACCGTTCGATTTGTGCGAGGCGGGTATTTCACCAAATCTGGGAGTTTTTTTAGAGTTTCCTTAACGCTTTTTGACGCCAGTCTTCGTCGTCATCGACGGTGGTGATTACCTTGAAAGCACCTTGCACTGGGCCTCACAGATATTATGTCCGGCCCGGACGAAATCCCCCCTCCGCGAATCAAGGCCGCCATACCGGCGACAGCTGTTCATCAAGGGCCCAATGCGATTGGCCGGGCCTCAGGCAAACACCGCCGACCCAGCGTTCATGGCTGGCGTGGTCCAGCCAATAAGCATCGCCGCCCAGCACGGTGTGCCCCAGCGCTGTCAGCGCCAGCATCCGCCGAGGCCATTCAAGATGGGCCTCGGTTTCCGTCAACAAAGGATGCTCGCCGTCGATCAACGGCCGCAGCAGTGCATGGAACATCATGTCGCCGAGGAACGGCAGCGGTTCGCGCTTGGCCATCAACTCGGCATACACGCGCCCGAACGCTACCGGCCCCGCTTCGGCGATGTAGGCCAGGGACAGGCGTTCGGTCAGTGACAAGCCATCCTGACTGCCGGGCAACTCCTGCAACTGGCGCAGTAAAGCGCGTGCAAGAAAGGGCAGCGCCGTGTGCGTCCCGTGGGCCAGTTCCGCCCACTGCACCGGGGAACTGGCGCAATACGCCGACCACGCCTGTTTGGCCAACTGCACCGCCTCGTCATCGATCAAGCGCCGCTGCGGCCATAACCACGCCAGTACGTCGGGGGCCAGTTGGCCAATGCCGATAAACCGTTCTACCCCCGGGATGCGGTCCACTTCGATCAGTTCCAGCTTGCGCGGTGCCTGGTCAAGAGCCGCCAGGGCGCGGATCAGGAACAGTTGGTCATACGCATCCGCCTCGCACCACAGCACGCTGTGTTCGGCGCTGGCCAAGGTTTCCAGTTGGTTGTATTCGTCGGCGACACGGCGCGCCACATCCGCTTCGCCCAGGGCAAAGGCGTGACTGATGAATGCGCTGCGCATGGTGCGGAATGCCTCGCGGGGCAGGTCGCGAACCGGGCCCATGCACAGCGGGTCGGTGAGCATCTGGAAGTGCCCCTTGAACCCCGCCAGTTGCAGGCTGTGGGCAATGTCGTTGCCACAGCGCCAATGGCTGGTGCGGGCTTCATCGCTGGCGGCGAAATCGGGATGGCGGGCGGCGAAGTCGATGGCGTCGACATGGGCCTTGAGCTGCGGCCAACTGCTGAAACCCAGCTGCTTGGCGATCTGCCATTGCGCCTGGGACAAGGTGGCGTCGGGGTTTTCGCTTTTCAGGCGCGGCAACAGTTCCTTGGCGCGCTTGCGCTGCTGCTCAAGGTTGAGACGGCCATCAGTGGTCGAGGATACGCGGCGTTGCGACATACGAGCTCCTTGCACACACCTTTTCCGCTTTAAGGTTAGGAGTCGTAGAAATGATTGAGTGCTTCACTGTCTTGGGCGCAGCCCTTTCCGCGGAAGGTGGCGTAGAGAGCGCCAGGCGGCAAATATAGGCAGGGCAGGGGGTGATTGCAAGGCGCCCGCCACGGGACCGGTCGCCATCGCTTGAACTTTTGCTATGAAAAGCCTGCCCGCCTGCTTCACCATTGCGCCTGACCGAAACATGAGGAGCCTCGCGTCCATGAGCGCACTGATCGAAACCCGCGCCCTGGCGCGCCGGGATGAGCGTCGCCAGGCGGTCTTGCTCCAGCCCACTGACTTCGCTCTGCACCGCGCCGACCGCGTGTCGATCACCGGCGCGTCCGGTTCCGGCAAGAGCGTGTTCCTGCGCGCACTGGCGTTGCTGGACGCGCCCACATCGGGGCAGGTCCTGTGGAATCATCGGCCGATCGCTAACGCAGACATTCCCGAGTACCGCAGCCGCATCTGCTACCTGTCCCAACGCCCGGCGCTGATCGACGGCACCGTGCTGGACAACCTGCGTTTCCCGTTCAGCCTCAAGAGCCTGCGTAAACGTCATTTCGAGCTGGCGACCGTCACCGCGCTGCTGCAGCATGCCGGCAAGTCGCCGGACTTCCTGGCAAAAAATGCCAGTGACCTGTCGGGCGGCGAGTCCCAGGTGGTGGCGTTGATCCGCACCCTGCAGCTCAAGCCCGAGGTGCTGTTGCTGGATGAACCCACCGCCGCCCTCGACCCCGCGTCCTCGCGTGATGTCGAAGCGCTGATCGATGCCTGGTTCGCCGATGACCCGACCCGCGCGTATGTCTGGGTGTCCCACGACCTGGAACAGGCCCAACGCATGAGTGACATCCACCTGCACATGAGCGCCGGTGTGCTGAGCGGAGCCACCCAAGCATGAACTACCAGAACCTGACCGCGCTGGACATGGCCATCGCCGCCGCGCTGATCCTGATCAACGGCGCACTGTCGCTGGCGTTGCGCCTGGGCCTGGAGCGCCAGTTGCTGTGGGCTGCCGTGCGTACCGTGGTGCAACTGCTGGCGATCGGTTACCTGCTGGGCTGGGTGTTCGCGTTCGCCTATTGGTACGTGGTGCTGCCGCTGATGTGCGCGATGACCCTGATTGCCGGCCTGTCGGCGGCGGGGCGCGGGCGGCGCACTTACCGTGGGCAAAGGATCGACAGCATCGTGTCGGTGTGGGGCAGTTCATGGCTGGTCACGGCGGTGGGCTTGTTTGCGGTGATTCGCATCCACCCATGGTACGAGCCGCAGTACGCGATCCCGATCCTCGGCATGATCCTCGGCAATACCCTGACCGGCGTGTCCCTGGGCATCGAGCGCATGACCCAGGAACTGACCTCGGGCCGCAACACCATCGAGATGATCCTCGCCCTCGGCGGCTCACGCTGGGAAGCGGCGCAGGAAGCGATCCGCCAGGCGGTGCGCGCCGGGATGATCCCGACGCTGAACCAGATGGCCGTGGTCGGCATCGTCAGCCTGCCCGGCATGATGACCGGCCAGGTGCTGGCGGGCGAGAGCCCGGTGGATGCGGTGCGCTACCAGATCGTGATCATGTTTCTGATCGCCGCTTCGTCGGCGTTGGGCACGGTCGGCGCGGTGCTGCTCACCTACCGGCGCCTGTTTTCCAGGAGCCATCGGTTTTTGCGCGATCGGCTGCAAGAGCGCTGACGGCCAGGCGATGGACTGTCGGTGATTGTTTCACCGCGTGAAATGCTCGATTGTAAATCCTGGTGATTCCATCGATAGGCGCCACGGCGGAACATGCCTGGCGTCAAGACCCCCACTTCTTTGGAGCCTTTCATGTCCCAGCCTGCGATCAAACTCTATGGTTTCCCCCTGTCCGGCCATTCCCACCGGGTCGAGCTGATGCTGTCGCTGTTGAGTCTGCCCAGCGAATTCATCCTGGTCGACCTCAAGCAAGGCGCGCACAAAACCGCTGAATTCGTCGACACGATCAACTCGTTCGGCCAGGTGCCGGCGATCGATGACAACGGCACCGTACTCGCCGATTCCAACGCGATTCTGCTGTACCTGGCGAGCAAGTACGGCAACGGCCAATGGCTGCCGAGCGACCCGCTGGGGCAGGCGCGTGTGCAGCGCTGGCTGTCGGCCGCCGCCGGTCAGCTCCACGCCGGGCCGGCGACCGCGCGGCTGGCGGTGGTGTTTGGCGCGGATGTCGATACCGTCGCCGCCATCAGTCGCTCCCACGCCTTGCTGCAATTGGTAGAGCAGCAGTTGGGCCAAAGCCGCTTCCTGGTCGGTGAGCAGCCGAGCATTGCCGACATCGCTTTCTACACCTACGTGGCTCACGCGCCGGAAGGCAATGTGTCGCTGGCCGACTACCCTCAAGTACGCGCCTGGCTGGCCAGTATCGAAGCCTTGCCGGGGTTTGTCGGCATGCCACGCACGGCGGTGGGCCTGCAATCACAGTAACCTTCAAGAGGGACACCGATGGACCGCTTTCATGAAATGCAGGTGTTCCTCGCGGTGGCCGAGGAGGAGAGCTTCGCCGCCGCCGCACGCCGCCTGAAAACCTCGCCGCCCAGCGTGACCCGGGCGATTGCCGCGATGGAACAGCGCATCGGCACCCAACTGCTGGCGCGAACCACTCGCAGCCTGCACCTGACCGAAGCCGGCCAGCGCTACCTGGAAGATTGTCGACGCATCCTCGCCGAGCTGAATGAAGCCGAGGAAGCGGCGGCGGGCAGTTATTCCATCCCCTGCGGCCAACTGACCGTGACCGCCCCGGTGCTGTTTGGCGAGCTGTATGTGGCGCCGTTGCTGGGGGCGTACCTCGATCGTTTTCCTCTGGTGAACATCAACGCTTTGCTGGTCGATCGCGTGGTGAACATGACCGACGAAGGTGTCGACGTGGCCGTGCGTATCGGCCATCTGCAGGAGCCGGGGCAACAGGCGATCCAGGTCGGTGAAGTGCGGCGGGTGGTGTGTGCGTCGCCCGGCTATCTCGACCGGCACGGGCGGCCGCAACATCCCACGCAATTGCGTGAGGCCAAAATCGCTACGTCGTCGGCCAGCCAATTGATCAGCGCATGGCAATTCGTCGACGGCGAGCAGGAACTGACGGTGCCCATCGAGCCGCGCCTGGTGGTCACGGCGAACAACGCCGCGATCAACCTGGCGCGCATCGGCTGGGGCATGACCCGGGTGCTGTCCTATCAAGTGGCGGCGGCGGTGGCGGCCGGTGAACTGGAGATTGTCCTCGACGCGTTCGAGCCCGCGCCGCTGCCGATCCAGGTGGTGTTCCAGAAGGGCGCCCGCGTACCGGCGAAGGTGCAGACCTTCGTCGACTTCCTCACCCAGCATTTCGCGCAGGACCGTGGCCTGAACCCAGCGTCGCAGCGGCCGAACTGATGGAGCGCTATCGCGATATGCAGCTGTTTGCGGCGCTGGCCGGGCAACCGAGCCTGGCGGCGGCGGCGCGCAGCGCCCAGGTGTCCGGCGCGACGCTGGTGCGCGCGTTGGCGCGTTTGGAAGCGCGTCTGCAGGTGGCGTTGCTGCAACGCAGTACGCGGGGCGTCCGCCTCACCGAAGCCGGCCGTGCGTACCTCGCCGACTGTGTCCGCCTGCTGGCGGCCGTGGACGCCGCCGAAGCCTCGGCCAACGGCTCGCATGTGCAGGCCCAGGGCAATCTGCGGGTGTTCCTGCCGTTTCTGTTCAGCCGGTATGTGATGGCGCCGATCCTGGCCGGTTATATGGATCGCCATCCCGATGTTTACCTGACAGCCCGCTACCACGACTATTACCCGAACCTGCACGAAGAGGGGCTGGACGTGGCGATCCTGGTCGGTGCGCTGCCCAACTCGTCGCTGATCGCGCGGCCAGTCGGCCAGGTGCGGCAGGTCCTCTGCGCCAGCCCCGATTACCTTGCGGCCCACGGCGAACCCGCGTACCCGCACGAGCTCAAGCAGCATCGCCTGATCGCCAGCGCCGATCAGGTCCACTGGGATTTCCCCCATACCCACCTCAAGGCGCGTACACGCCTGCGCTGCACCACGGTGCAAGGTGCGATCAATGCGGCCGTGCATGGCGCGGGGATCATCCGGTGCCTGAGCTACCCGGTTCACGAGCACCTGGTCAGCGCGCAATTGCGCCGCGTCCTGCCCGCCTACGAGCTGGCGCCGTTGCCGGTCAACGTAGTCTACCGCGAAGGCCGCCAGGCGCCGATGCGCGTGCGCAGTTTTGTCGATCACTGCGTGGCGGCGTTGCGCGAGCATCCGGCATTTCAGTTGGCGTAATGCTCGATTGCCGAACGTGGGTATTCTCTCGCCGCGTGGCGGGGCGCAGCATCTGGCTATCTGACACGAGGTGATCGCCATGAACCTGATCGAACACTCCCCCTGGCACGCCGGCGAACGGCAGATGCAAGCCAGCGCCGGCGCCGCCGAGCGTATGGACATGATTGGCGCCAAGGTGATCCGTGATCATCTGCCCGAGCAACACCGAGGGTTCTATCCGCTGTTGCCGTACCTGATGCTCGGCGTGGTGGACGCGCATGGCATGCCCTGGGCGACGATGATCGAAGGCGCGCCGGGGTTTGCCCATTCACCCGACCCGCACACCTTGCAGATCGACAGCCTGCCCGGCAGCGGCGACCCGGCGCGCTCGGCCCTGCAGCCAGGGGCCGCCGTCGGCTTGCTCGGCATCGACCTCGACACGCGCCGCCGCAATCGCCTGAATGGTCGGGTTGGCGCGCTGGATGCCGAGGGGTTTGCGGTCGATGTGGTCCAGACCTTCGGCAATTGCCCCAAATACATCCAACTGCGCCCTGTCGATGGGATCGCCCGTCAACCCGGGGGCGTGGCCGAGCGCAGCAGCCGCCTGGATGACGCCGCGCGCGCAATGATCCGCAACGCCGACACGTTCTTCGTCGCCAGCTATGTGGACATCGACGGCGAACGCTCGGTGGACGTCTCCCATCGCGGCGGCAACCGCGGCTTCGTGCGCGTGGAGGGCGACGTGCTGACCATCCCCGACTTTGCCGGCAACCTGTTCTTCAACACCCTGGGCAACCTGCACGCCAACCCGGTGGCGGGGTTGTTGTTCATCGACTTTGCATCGGGCGACGTGATGCACCTGGCCGGGCACACTTCGTTGATCCTCAACGGCCCCGAGGTGGCGCGGTTCGAGGGCGCGCAGCGGTTGTGGACGGTCACGGTGGAGCAGGTGGTGCGCCGCCCGGCGGCGTTGGCGTTGAGGTGGCGGTTTGCGGAGTTTTCGCCGTACAGCCTGGCGATGGGGCGCTGGTAGGGCTGCGCTGGAAAGCCTGGGGGGTGAGCGGGTGGTCAAACCCTCATCCGTCCCGTACCATTCGCCCCCCTCGCAGTGACGCGAGGCGCAGCGCCAGGATGGCTCATTGCATGTCTTTCCTGTGGCGTCTGCAGCTCCCTTTTTGCCCGCGTTCAGGATTCGACATGTTTTGCTTTTCCAGGCCTTTGGCCTTGCTCTTAATGGCTGCAGCCTTGGCGGGCTGCGGTACCCAGCCCGCGTCGCTGGTCAGTCAGCCGCTGCAACCCGGCCCCGAAGAACCGGTGGCTTATCTTGTGGGCTCCATCGGCCCGCAGAACCTCAAGGCGTCTCCCGCACCCAACCAGCGCCTGTTGTTTCGCAAGCGTGGCTCCGCCTTCGGGGCCGCGGGTATATGGGTCGGTGTCGGGCGGGAAACGCCTCAGGATGTGAAGGACCAGACCGGCGTCGCCAGTGTGTTCGTGCTGCCGCTCAAACCGGGAGATTATGAGTTTTATGATTTCCAGTTCTTCTCCAGCACCTATTCACCCACCCTGGGCACCACTTACACCTCGGTCCAGGCTCGGGAGAAGTTCAACCTGCCGATGCGCCTGCAAGCCGGCAAGGCCTATTACCTCGGTGAATTTCGCTCGCTGTGCCTGGGGGCGTCCCTGTGCGCCTTCCGTTGGCGCGACCAGCAAGGTCGCGATGAACCGATCGCGCGACAATCGGTTCCGCGCTTGCCGGCGCTGGAGTTGATACCGCTGGATTATCGCAGCGCCGCCCCGCATATCATCGCGCCGCCGTCTACCGCTGCGGGCCAGAACACCCCTCAAGAGATGCGTCCATGAACCCCGTTATTACCCTGGGCGTCCTGGCGCTGCTGACTGGCTGTGCGGCCACCAATACCCTGCCCGAGCGCGCGTTGCCCGACGGTCAGGACTACCTCAAGTCGATCCATGTCATGGTCGACGACCCGCTGAATGCCGCGCAAATCCGTAACCAGTTACGCGAAACCGGAGTGTTTCGCAGTGTCGAAACCGGCCAAGGCAAGGAAGGGGATTATTCGGTGTTGATCCGCTTCAATAGCCAGCGCGAGTTGCCACCTTTCCCGGTAATTCTGCTGAGTACGGCGACGCTGTTTCTGCTGCCCTTGTCCCAGAGTATCGACACCACCACCGAGTTTTCCCTGCAACAGAATGGAAAGCTGTTGAAGCAATACAGCTATCGCAACGTGACCCACAAATACACTTGGCTGCTCGATGGCAGCGGCGGGATGCAGCAAGAGAACGTAAACCGTATCACCCGCGCCTTTGTCCAGGATGTACAACGTGATGGCCTACTGCCTGTGGAGCACGCGCAATGATCAGGATCACCTTAATGGCTGCCGTGCTGTTGCTCGGCGGCTGCGGCACCGCCCTCAAACCCCTGGACTACAAAGCCCAGCGCGCCTATGTGCCGATGAGCGTCACCATGCCGCCGCCCGAATCCCGGTTCGATCAGCAAAAGCAGCGCGAAGTCATCCAGTTGCTGCGTGATACAGGCGCCTTCAGTTTTCTCGACGGTGGTTTCAGCAAGACCGGCTACAGCCTGTTGGTCGACCAGAGTGGCGGTAAAGGGGCCGGAGTGCTCCCCGCAGTACTCGGCGCTCTGACGCTGCTGACCGTGCCAGTGCCCTACACCTACGAGCGGCAATTGCATGGCTCGGTGTTCAAGGACGGTCAACTGCTGAAAACCTATGCCTACAAGCGTGGCGGCTGGACGGCCACGACTTGGTACATCCCCATGACCGAACCGCGCAGCGAGAGTGAAATGCTCGGCGACCTGATGCGAGACCTGGACCGCGATCGCTTGATTCCCTATCAGTGAGCCGGTGAGGGATGTTCGGCGCCGCAGCGGCAACCCCTGCGGCGCCAACAGCGTGTGGCTTTGGCTGTCGTCGAGCGCCAGGGGCGGGCAGGTCAGCGCGACATCGGGATAAACGCCACGCTCCCCCCCGCACGCTGGTGAAACAGCCGCTCGCCATTGTCAGGCTGGGTGGTGATCACCTGATGATCCGCGCCCAGGTAGGCCAGGGGCGTGGGATCGTCCTTGGAGTACTGCGCGATGATAATCGTGTGTTGCGGATCGAAGCGGCGGCCGCTGGTGTGTTCCAGCCAGGTCATGAACGCAGCGCTGTCGCCCTGGCGGGGGAAGTCCTGGGTTTCGGCGACGTAGTAGAACGGCTGACCGCCGTTTTGCAGGTACATCGGCAGTTTGTTATCGACTTCCACCAGCACCATTTGCCATTGGTTCCATGGCGCGGTCTTCTCGGCTTGAGCTTGCACGTCCTCGACGAAACGCGTCACGCCGCCGTTGCCGTTGGTCCACGGGTACACCACGCCGAGCACCAGCAGCATCAGTGCGGCGGCAATGCCAAAGCCTTTCTGCCAGCGCGGCCAGCTGGCGGTTTTTTTCGCCAGCCGTTCGCTCAGCCACCAGGCTCCCAGCAACTGGGCGAATGGCACCAGCGGCAGCACGTAGTAACTGCGGCGGCTGCCGCTGGCGGTGAAGAACACGAACAGCAGGCCCAGGCCCCATACCAGCCAGCGCACGTTGGGCGGGGTCTGGCGCCAATGCCGCACGGCCAGCCACAGGCCGAGCAACCAGCACGGTGCCCAGGGCAGGGTGTAGGCGGGCAGGTAGATCAGATAGGTGTAGATCGGCCCCATATGGTCGAAGGGGTCGAAGAAACGCACGACGTTTTCGCGGAATACCAGGGCCAGGCCGCTTTCGCCGTAGGTCGGCGCTCCGTAGAAGTGCGACAGCACGAAGGGGATGGCATAGCACCCGGCGGCAATCAACAGGGCCAGCACCAGGCGCAGGTTGAGGTGACGTTTGTAGCGGTGCTCGCTGAGCAGATGCGGCAGCAGCACCAGGCCCGGCAGCACAAAACCGATCAAACCCTTGAACAGCGAGGTCGCGGCCAACAGCAGGAAAAACACCGTGTAGCGCCACAGCCGTGTGTCATCCGGCCCGCGCCAGTACCACCACACCGCCGCCAGCACACCGCACACCGTGAGCACATCCGCCGTGGCCACGCGCGCCCAGAACAGGAAGTAGAAGGTGGTGGCGAGCATCCACCCGGCAATCAGCCCGGTGCCTTTGCGAAACAGGCGCTCGCCGATCAGGTACACCAGCCAGATGCTCAACCATGCGGCAATTACCGACGACAGACGCAGCGACCACGGCCCCAGGCCGCCCATCAGGTTGGCGAACCCGCTGATCAGCCAGTAGGAGGGCAACGGCTTGTCGTAATACGGCGTGCCTTTGAGGTAGGGATCGAAGTAGTCACCGCTTTGCAGCATCTGCACGACGATGTTCGCCCAACGGGTTTCGGGCCCCCATAGGTCGCGACTGCCCAGGCCCAGCAGCAGGAGCAGGGCCGACACGCCCAGCAATAGCAGCAGGGCGCCACGTTCGGTTTTCCAGACACTCATGGACGGTTCCTAAGGGAGTTTTGGATAAAGGGTGAGCACCAGGTCGCCCTTGCGATAGCGCTTGCCACCGGGTGGCAGTTGCCCTTCCTCAAGGTGTTCGCTGGTGCTCCTGACGCGCATCAGCACCCCGACCGCGCCTTGGCGGCGGGCTTCGGCCAGCCACGACTGGACGTCATCCAGCCCGACCTTGCGGTGTATGGTATCTGGGTATTGCAGGCCATATTGCAGCTCGCCTTCGGTGTCATAAAACGCGACATCCGACCGGTTCAGGCGCCAGGCCAGTGCGGATGCCGAGCCTAACTCGTTGCTCAGCAGTGCTTGGGTTTGCTGCAATTCTTCCAGGTGTTCAAGCACGAACTGATCGGGCATTTCGTTATTCGATATCCGCGCCGGCATGCCCGCTGGCAGGAGTAGCACCAGCAAACCGATGCCCAGGGCCGGCGTCGCCCAGAGTGTCAGCGGGCGAAAGGCTTGCAGCAGGTTGGTCAGCACCCAGCCCAGCAGCACAATGAAGGTCAACGACAGGCTGAACATCTCGGCGTGGCTGTTGCCGTACAGCGGGTCGCCGATCTGCAGACAGATCAACGTCACCATCGCGGCCATGCCGAGCACGAAGTTGAGCAGGCCGTTGATGCAGATCGCGCGGGTTTTGCCCTGCTGCATCACATCGATCAAGGCATGCCCCATCAACAACGCCAGCGGTAACAGGCACGGCATGATGTAGGTCGGCAGCTTGCCGCTGCTCAGGCTGAAGAAACCCAGCGGCAGCAGCATCCACAGGGCGAGAAAGGCCGTCGCCGGTTGGCGCTTTTCTTTCCAGGTCTGGTGCAGCGTGGTCGGTAGCAACCCCGCCCAGGGCAGGCACGAGACGACCATGATCGGCAGGAAGAACCACCACGGCCGCGCATGTTGTGCAGTGCCCGAAGCAAAACGGCGGATGTGCTCGTGCCAGAAGAAGAAATTCCAGTAGTCAGGTTCCTGCACATGGACCGCCCACACCCACGGCAGGCACACCAGGACTGCCACGACGATCGCCAGCGGGCCGTACCGCAGCAACTCACCCAGGCGCCGCTGCCAGAGCATATAAGGTACGGCAATCAGCACCGGCAGCAGCCACGCGAGGAAGCCCTTGGTCATGAAGCCCATCGCGCAGGCCAGCCCCAGCACGGCCCAAGCGCCGAGTCGGGCTCGCGGGGTGCGGCTGTCGAGGGCAAACCACAGCGCTACCAGGCTGAGGTTGACCCAGAAGGTGAACTGCGGATCAAGATTGGAGTAGCCGGCTTGCCCCGCCACCAGGCCGAAGCTCAAGTAGAGCAGGGCGCAGGCGAAGCTTTTGCGCGGGTCGTTCCACAGGCGGCGGGCGATCAGGTAGGCCAGCAGCACGCTCAGGCCGCCGGTCAACGCCGAGGCGATCCGCACACCGAACAGGTTCTGGCCAAACACCGCCTGACCGAGGGCGATCAGCCAGTAGCCGGCGGCGGGTTTTTCAAAATAACGCACGCCCATGAAATGCGGTGCGGTCCAATTGCCGCTCATGAGCATTTCCTGGCTGATCTGGGCGTAGCGGGTTTCATCGGGTATCCATAGACCGTGCAGGCCCAGGGGCAGGAGATAAAACGCGATGAAGGCCAGTAGCAGTAAGGGAAGGGGTTTGAATCGGGTCATGCGAACGTCGCTCCTTGACGTTTAAGTGCAGGAAAAGGATGTAAGGAAAAAGTGCGATAAAATGTCACAGTGTTCACTAATGGGCTGAAAGTATTCATGACGTCCTTAACTAACAGGCGCAGTTAAACATGCCAGAAGTTGGCTGTCGTTTGGCTGAACATCTGCCTCTTGTGTAGGTAAAAGTGTCTAAAGTTGCTTGAGCGCCTCTGGCCAGTCTCCGCTGTTTATAATGCCCACGGCCTTGAGCTTGCCGTTGCCCAGCACCTTGACGAATAACGCGCTGCCGTATTCGGTGGATTTGGCGTGGGGGTAGCCGAGGTCCCGTTCGATGTCGCTGATGCAGGCGCTGTGAGTAATCAGCATAAAGTTGTGCCCGGGTTGCTTGTGGCTGAGAATTTCCTCACCCATGGCATCGCCGCAGATCGATAGCGGGCTTGGCGACAGTTCGGTCTTGCCAAACATGAACAGCGAGGTCTGGGCGGTGCGGGTGGTCGGGCTGCTGAACACGTCTGTACCCTCCATGCCCAGTATTTTAAAGGCTTTGCCGATTTCGACGGCCTGTTGGGTGCCGTTGATCGTCAGGCCATCGGCGGGGCCGAAGCAAGGATTGGAGGAACGGTCACAGCGTTCTTCATGGCGGACCAGCACCACCAGATTGCCATCGCGCCAATTGGCCAGCAGACCTGAGGTCAGCAGGCGATTGGCCGTGCTCAGGTCCGGTGGCGATACAGGCCAGGCCAGCAAGCCTGTCAGCAATGTGCCGAACAGGGCGAGTGCTGTCGTGCCCAGCCAGAGTTTTTTCAGGCGTTTTGCCCGAGCTTGATACGAACGCGGTTTGGTCAGGGTCAGGTTAACCACACTATTCACCGTGGGGATGTCAGGCAGCTTTTTATTAGTCAGGCACAACCGTTTGACTGGGCCCGTAGTGGAGCAAGAGCCTGTCATACAGTTGCTGTCTTTTTGCTGAAAACTGGAGCGTTAAAAGTTATGTATGCCGACAACTAATAAGTTGAGCGTTATTGGCGCTTGTTCGGCACTTTATTCGGTGGTCGGTAGGTAACCGGTGAAATGTATGTGAAAAATTTGCGTGGCGAGGGCGGTCAGCCGTTATCCTCGATTGCAGTCCATTGGCGAGCGAGCGTTCCCATGTTGCAAGTGCAAGGTGTCCATAAATGCTACGTCACTGCGCAGGGCCCGCTGACGGTATTGGCCGGGGTTGATCTGCACTTGGCGCAGGGTGGCAGCCTGGCGCTGATGGGCGAGTCCGGCAGCGGGAAAAGCACGCTGTTGCACCTGGTGGCCGGCTTGGATCGTGTCGACGGCGGCAGTATCCGCGTGGGTGAGCAGCGTCTGGATCAGATGAGCGAGCGGCAGTTGGCCGATTGGCGGCGCACTGAGATCGGCCTGGTGTTCCAGCAGTTCAACCTGATCGGCAGCTTGCGCGTCGACGACAACCTGGCGTTCCAGGCGCGCCTGGCGGGGCGCTTTGATCCGCGCTGGCAAGCGCAGTTGGTCGAGCGTCTGGGCCTGGGGGATCTGCTCAAGCGCTACCCGGAACAACTCTCCGGCGGCCAGCAGCAACGGGTGGCGGTGGGGCGGGCGCTGGCGTCTCGACCCGGCTTGCTGCTGGCGGATGAACCGACGGGCAATCTGGATGAGGCTACCAGCGATGAGGTGCTGCAACTGCTGCTGGACCTGTTGCGCGACACCCCCACCAGCTTGTTGATGGTCACTCACAGCCCGCGCATTGCCGCACGGCTCGACCGGCAGGTGGTGTTGCACCGCGGCCACGTGCTGCCTGCGGACGTCGGCTGAGATGGCGGTGCTCTATTGGACTTTACGCGCGTTGCTCAGCCACTGGTGGCGCCACCCCGTGCAGTTTTTCAGTGTGCTGACCGGGCTGTGGCTGGCCACCGCGCTGCTGACCGGGGTGCAAGCGCTCAACAGCCAGGCGCGGGACAGCTACGCCCGAGCCAGTCAGTTGATCGGCGGCGAACCCCAGGCCAGCCTCAGCATGCCCGACGGTGCCAGCTTCCCCCAGGCGCTGTTTGCCCAGTTGCGCCGCGCCGGCTGGCCGGTGTCGCCGGTGGTGCAAGGGCGGGTGCAGCTCAAGGGGCATGAGGACCGGCGCCTGCAATTGATGGGCATCGATCCGGTGTCGCTGCCCGGCAGCGGCGCGGTGGCGGGGCAGCGCTTGAGCCAGGCGCAAATGGTCGCGTTCTTCGACCCGCCGGGACGCACCTGGATTGCCCCGCACACCTTGCAGGCACTGGGGTTGCAGGCCGGTGAACGGCCGCTGACGGCCAGCGGGCAAGCCTTGCCGCCGTTGCAGGTTCAAGCGGACATGGCCCCCGGCCTGTTGCTGACCGACATCGGTTTTGCCCAACCGTTGCTGGACATGCCGGGGCGCCTGTCGCGGTTGTTGCTCGACACATCGTTCGCCGCCACCCATCCCACGCCGCCGGCCGGACTGCAACTCAAACAGGCGCAGGACAATAACCTCGCGCGCCTCACCGAAAGCTTTCACCTGAACCTGGATGCGCTGGGTTTTTTATCCTTTGTGGTCGGGCTGTTTATCGTCCATGCCGCCATCGGCCTGGCCCTGGAACAGCGGCGCGGGCTGCTGCGCACCTTGCGTGCTTGCGGGGTCAGCGGGCGGATGTTGCTCCTCGGCCTGGGTATGGAACTGGGCGCCCTGGCCCTGCTTGGCGGTGTGCTCGGTGTCGCCAGCGGCTATGTGCTCGCCAGTGTCTTGCTGCCGGATGTGGCCGCCAGCCTGCGCGGCCTGTACGGTGCTGAAGTGCCGGGGCAGTTGAGCCTCAGCCCGTGGTGGTGGCTCGCCGGGTTGGGCCTGAGCCTGCTCGGGGCGTTGCTCGCCGGGGCCGGCAGTGTGTGGCGCGCGGCGCGCTTGCCGTTGCTGGCGCTGGCCAACCCCCAGGCCTGGCATGAGGCCCATGGGCGCTGGTTGCGGCGTCAGGGCCGGGTGGCGAGTGCGGCGTTGCTGATCGCACTGTTGGCGCTATGGTGGGGCAACAGTCTGGCTGCCGGATTTGTGCTGATGGCGGCCTTGCTGCTCGGTGCCGCGTTGGGGCTGCCGGTGCTGCTCAATGCGCTGTTGAAAGCGCTGCTGGGACGCAGCCGCTCGGTGCTCGGGCAGTGGTTTCTCGCCGACTGCCGCCAACAGTTGCCGGCCTTGAGCCTGGCGCTGATGGCGTTGCTGTTGGCGCTGGCGGCCAACATCGGCGCGGGTTCCATGACCTCGGGTTTTCGCCTGACCTTCAGCAATTGGCTGGAACAACGCCTCACCGCCGAGCTGTACCTCAACCCAAGCACCCCGGCCCAGGCCGACCGGTTGAATACCTGGCTCACGCAACAACCGCTTGTGCAGGCGGTGCTGCCCACCTGGCAGGTCGCCGTGCAATTACAGGGCTGGCCGGCGGATGTGTTTGGCGTGGTCGACGCGCCGACCTATCGCCAGCATTGGCCGTTGCTCGAAGCCGTGAGCGCGCCGTGGGACCAGTTGCTGCGCAGTGACACGCTGATGCTCAGCGAGCAACTGGCGCGGCGCTTGAATGTGCAAGTGGGCGACGCCGTCAACATCCCCACGCCCGACGGTGTGTGGTCGCCCCAGGTGGTGGGGATCTACGCCGACTATGGCAACCCCAAGGGCCACGTGCTGGTCAATGCACAGCACCTGTTGGCGCATTGGCCGACGCTGTCGCCGGCGCGCTTCAACCTGCGCGTACTGCCGCAAAACGTGGCGCCGCTGGTGCATGAGGTGCAGCGCGAGTTCACCCTGGACGACAGCCGTATCGTTGACCAACAGACCCTCAAGGGCTGGTCAAGCCAAGTGTTCGAACGCACCTTTGCCGCCACCGCCGCCTTGAACAGCCTGACGCTGGGCGTGGCGGGCGTGGCGCTGTTCATCAGCCTGCTGACCCAGAGCCAAAGCCGCCTCGGCCAACTCGCCCCGCTGTGGGCATTGGGCGTGACGCGCCGACAATTGATGCTGCTCAACCTGGGGCAGACCTGGCTGCTCGCGGTGCTGACGCTGCTGCTGGCGTTGCCCTTGGGGTTGCTGTTGGCGTGGTGCCTGGATGCGGTGATCAATGTGCAGGCGTTTGGCTGGCGCCTGCCGTTGCATATTTTTCCCTGGCAGCTGGCGCAACTGCTGGGGCTGGCGTTGCTGGCCACGTTGCTGGCGTCGGCGTGGCCGCTGTGGCAGTTGTACCGCAGTCGCCCGGCGGATTTGCTGAGGACGTTTGCCCATGAAGATTAAGGCGCTGCTGTGCCTCGCTCTGGTGCTGGTGAGCGGCTGTGACAAAGCCCCTGCGCCCGAGGAAAGTTTCGCCGGCCTGGGCAGTGATGCGGCGGATTTTGCCCAGGTGGTGCCCGGCAAGGTCTTCGCTTTTCCCGAGGACCACGGCCCTCACGCCGGTTTTCGCATCGAGTGGTGGTACGTCACCGCCAACCTGCAAGACGCCCAGGGCCATGTGTTCGGCGTGCAATGGACCTTGTTTCGCAATGCCCTCAAGGCCGGGCCGACGCAACCGGGCTGGCACGACTCAACGATCTGGCTCGGCCACGCCGCCGTCACCTCGGCCACCCGGCACTACGCCGCCGAGCGCTACGCCCGTGGCGGCGTCGGCCAGGCCGGGGCCCAGGCCGCGCCGTTCAGCGCGTGGATCGATGACTGGAGCTTCGCCACCCGCCCAGGCGCCGCCGGCCCTTTGGCGGACATGCAACTCAAGGCCAGCGGTCCGCAATTCGCCTACGACTTGCAACTGACGTCCAGTCGCCCGTTGGTGCTGCAAGGTGACAACGGCTACAGCCGCAAGTCCGACCAAGGCCAGGCCTCGTACTACTACAGCCAGCCGTTTTTCACCGCCAACGGCAGCGTCAGCCTCGACGGCAAGGTCTACCAAGTCACGGGCCCGGCCTGGCTCGACCGCGAGTGGAGCAGCCAACCCCTGGCCGCCAGCCAGACCGGCTGGGACTGGTTTTCCCTGCACCTGGACCGTGGCGATCAGTTGATGCTGTTTCGCGTAAGGCAAAAGGACGGCACGGGTTATCTCACCGGCACCTGGATCGACCGCGAGGGCCATACCCAAACCCTGCACGATGCCGATATCCAGCTTACGCCACTGGCCAGCACTGACATCGACGGGCGACGTATCCCCACACGCTGGTCGCTGAAAATTCCCGGCAAGCAGCTGGATATCACCACCGATGCCGTCAACCCGAAGGCCTGGATGAACCTGAATATTCCGTACTGGGAAGGACCGGTGCAGTTTGAGGGTGGGGTTGGGTATCTGGAGATGACCGGGTATTAGCACTTTTCTGTAGGTGCTGATCCTCTTCTGCGTAGGCAACTTCCCAAATGTGATTTAGCCCCCTCGGACTTGTGCCGGGGCGGTGTTTGCTTGCTTATATTTCGACGCCAACTTCATCGCATCAAGGATGTAAGGCATGGCGCGGGGATACATCAACGACAAGCCAATCAGCTACAGCAGTTTGAAAACCTGGCTGATGGGCCACGGCATGAGCCGCCAGCACTCTGACCATTTTGATGTGTTGAATCATCACCTGCGCCGCGGGTGGGTGACGCCGGGGCGGATGGTGATTGTTCCAGACACGGAGAGCGTCAGTTGCTCCTGGAACGAATCCTGGTGGGTGCGTTATGCCGAGGAAATTGATCGCAATCTGGCGCTGGATGCTGCGGCTGCACAGACGATGATCGATAACTACGACCTGCTGCAGAGCCTTCTGACGTATGGCTCGATAGGTATCGGCAGTGCGACATCGGCGTGGTCGCGGCACCTGGATGAAGTCGTGAATACGTTGGAGGAAATCGAACGTCTGCATCAACGCCTGAAAGCCGGCGGGTTGGATCGCCAGGCGTTTATCCGCCAGCGCCAAGTGCTGCTGGCGCTGCTGGGCACGCAACTGCGTGGTGCCGCACGATTTGGCACGGGATTGCGCGGCAATCAATCGCTGAAGAGGGTGCTGGGGATTTCAACCAAAAGCTATCTGAATAAGGGCGAGATCGCCGGGTATGCACAGCGCTTGAAGGCGATTTCGCAGACGTCGAAGTGGTTGGGCAAGGGCACTTATGTTGGGCTGGCGCTGGATGTGGGCGCAGCGGGTTTGGAGATCAAGGAGGCGTGTATGGTGGGGCGGGAGGCGCAGTGTCGGCGGGCGAAGTATGTGGAGATGGGGAGGTTGGCGGGTGGGGTGGCAGGAGCATCCTGGCTCACTGCGGCGGGTGCTGTTGCTACGCGTCGCGCCTGTACGATTTTTTTGGGTATTGCAACTAAAGGCCCCGGAGCACTGACGTGTGGAATTATCGGCGGCGCCGGGGGAGGGTATATAGGAGGAAATGCAGGGGGGGATACCGGTGCATTTCTGGGCGGCAAGATTATAGAGATCGATGGTGTTTTTATCTTTCAACCCGAGGGGGCCTGACTATGGATCTTTTTCTCGTCTTTAGTATTTTACTGTTTATAGGCGCTCTGGTTGGCGTGGGACTTATGTTATACGCAGAGTGCAAAAAGCTCGAAGTGTTGGAAAGCTACTTCAGTGAAAACAAGCTGGTTTGCGATAACAAACGTTTTTGGGGAAGAAATATGCGGATCGACAGGTTTCAGCGCATGCTCCTGATCAATCAATTGTTAGGAATGCCCAAACTGCATGTAAAGAGGGGCGATGTGACTGAGGCAGAAC
This sequence comes from Pseudomonas sp. Pse79, assembly GCF_024519615.1. Classification (NCBI taxonomy): domain Bacteria; kingdom Pseudomonadati; phylum Pseudomonadota; class Gammaproteobacteria; order Pseudomonadales; family Pseudomonadaceae; genus Pseudomonas; species Pseudomonas sp. Pse79. The sequence continues at coordinate 52,036 of NZ_JALJRR010000028.1, read as the reverse complement.
TGGCTTCAATCCCGATATCCCTCAAGCGTTGGGCACTTTGGCCGTATCGTCTTTCTTTTATTTGGCTGATCGCATCAGTCGTTTGGGGAATTTGGTACCGATGGTAGCTCACCTGTCCTCACCGCCACCTGGATGAACCTGAGTATTCCGTACTGGAAAGGCCGGTGAGGTTTAAGGGGCTCTGGAGATGACCAGGTATTAGCACTTTTCTGTAGGCGCCGATCTTCTTCTGTGTAGGCAACTTCCTAAATGTGATTGAGCCCCCTAGGGCTTGTGTCCGGACAGTATTCGCTTGCCTATATTTCGACGCCAACTTCATAGGTGATTTGATATTCCAGCCAGAGGGGGCTTAACCATGGATTTTTTTCTCGTTTATTCCATTGTGTTGTTTGTTGGGATGTCTGTCGTCTTGGGACTGCTGCTATTTGCCGAATATACAAAACTCGACGAGTTGGAAAGTTACTTCAGTGAAAACGAAGAAGTTCGCAACAACAAGCGCTTTTGGCGACGAAACCAGTGGATCGACAGACAATATCGCATGATGCTGATTTTTGAATACCTTGCAGACTCTAAACGCCATGTGAAAGCCGGTCTTGTGACCGAAGCCGAACTCGCGTCTATTCCTTTAGCGCTCAAACGTTGGGTGTTGTGGCCCTATTACCTTGCGTTCATTTGGGCTATCGCAACGGTCGTTTGGTCGGTTTGGCGCAGGTGGTGCAACATTCCAATTTGAACGAGGGAGGGAGTTTAACGATGTCGTTTTTTCCTGCTTACACCCTTGTAATGTCTATTGGGACGTTCGTCGTCCTGGGACTGATGCTTTTTGCCAAACGTACAAAACTCGACGAGCTGGAAAGTTACTTCAGTGAAAACGCAGAGGTTCGTAAACGTAAGCAACTCTGGGGGCCAAACCCACGGTTCGGCGGATTTCATCGCATGGGCCTGATGATTGATATCCTGCTAATGTCAAAACACTACGTGAAAGAAGGTCTTGTGACTGAGGAAGAGTTGGCCTGCGTTCCGTTATCACTTAAGCGTTGGGCCGTGTGGCCATATCGCCTTGCGATGATTTTGGCTATTAGCTGGGGCTATTGGTGCACTTGGCTCTAGTGGTCGCTCGTTTTCCTACACCTGAGCAGTTGATGCTGTTTCGCGTAAGGAAAAAGGACAGTACGGGTTACTTCACCGGCACCTGGAACGAGCGCGAAGGTCAACCCAAACCCTGCACAACGCCGCTGTCCATAACTGAAGCTGTCAACTCGAAGGCCTGGATATTCCGTACTGGCAAGGGCCGGTGCAGTTTGAAGGTGGGGTTTCTAGGCGGCAAGATCATAGAGATCGATGGTGATTTGATCTTTCAACCAGAGGGGGCCTGACTATGGATTTTTTTCTTGTCTATACCATTGTGCTGTTTGTTGGGATGTCTATCCTCTTGGGACTGATGCTATTTGCCGAATATAAAAAACTCGATGAGTTGGAAAGCTACTTCAGTGAGAACGAAAAGGTTCGTTACCATAAGCGATTTTGGAAAAGAAATCAGCGGATCGACAGATTTCATCGGATGGGCCTGATGATTGATTTTCTATCAAACCCAAAACCCTTTTTGAAAGCAGGTCTTGTGACCGAGGCCGAGCTGGCGTCTGTTCCTATAGCACTCAAGCGTTGGGCACTTTGGCCGTATCGTCTTTCTTTTATTTGGCTGATCGCATCAGTCGTTTGGGGAATTTGGTACCGATGGTAGCTCACCTATCCTCACCGGTATCCGGATGAACCTGAGTATTCCGTACTGGAAAGGCCGGTGAGGTTTAAGGGACTCTGGAAATGACCAGGTATTAGCACTTTCTGTAGGCGCCGATCTTCTTCTGTGTAGGCAACTTCCTAAATATGATTGAGCCCCCTGGGGCTTGTGTCCGGACAGTATTCGATTGCCTATATTTCGACGCCAACTTCATTGGTGATTTGATATTCCAGCCAGAGGGGGCTTAACCATGGATTTTTTCTCGCCTATACCATTGTTTGGTTTTTTGGAATGTTTGTCATCTTGGGACTTATGCTATTTGCCGAATATACAAAACTCGACGAGTTGGAAAGTTACTTCAGTGAAAACGAAGAAGTTCGCAACAACAAGCGCTTTTGGCGACGAAACCAGTGGATCGACAGACAATATCGCATGATGCTGATTTTTGAATACCTTGCAGACTCTAAACGCCATGTGAAAGCCGGTCTTGTGACCGAAGCCGAACTGGCGTCTATTCCTTTAGCGCTCAAACGTTGGGTGTTGTGGCCCTATTACCTTGCGTTCATTTGGGCCATCGCAACGGTGGTTTGGTCGGTTTGGCGCAGGTGGTGCAACGTCATCATCTGAAAGGCACTGCATTCCTTTCAAAAAATACTGTACATACATACAGTAATATCCTACAGTCCATCCCAGGTGACCGGATGTCACCTGACCTTCAGTTTTTAACTATGGATGGATAAAAAATGAAATCGAAAAAAAACCTTATGCTGGGTGCAGCCATGGCGGCCTCCTGCTTCGTTTCGGCCTTCGCCCTGGCCGAGCAATACCCTCACCTGGCTGCGCAAGCGCTTCAACCCAACGTCAAACAGGCGTTGAAATCCGGTGCAAAAATCGCCGCCAACAAGGCTCCCACTGCGCTGAAACAGCAACTGCGGGCAGGCGCTCAGTCGAAGAAAGCGGTATTCGTCGCGAAGGCCGAGGCCGATTCGGTGGTGGAAGACAACACCGCGCCGGCCCCCGTCACCCAAGTACAGAAAGCCACTGCCAAACAGGCTGCTGCAGTGCAGGCGGCGCTGGTTCAGGGCTGTGAAACCACGCTGGATGTCAACGCGCTCTATACGATCACCGGCGTGCAAACCGGCGACCTGCTGTGCTACCACTTCAACCTGCCGAAGAAGGCCCGGATCAACGCTCTGCTGGTCAGCCAGACGGCGGGCACCGACATGTCGTTGACCTTGTTCCAGGACGACGGCCAGGGCAATCCGCTGCCCTTGGGCACCTCCAATAACCCGGGCACCGCTGATGAGAGCCTTGGCGGCGTGGTGCCGGCCGGTGATTACTATTGGTTCATGGAAGCCAACGCGGCGGTCCAGGGGTCGGGCTTTCAGTTCGGTGTGGCGGTCGATACCAACCTCGACGCCTTCGAACCCAATGACACGCCGGACACCGCCTTCAAACTGCCTGACACGCTGAACTACATCAGTGGCAATGCCGACAGTCTCGATGACGTTGATTACTTCGACTTCACCGCAGTACGTGGCCAGAGCGTGGGGATCGCATTGACTGCCGACGCCGCCAGCGGCAGCGCGCGGGGCAAATGGATACTGGAGCGTTTCGATGGCGCGCAGTGGGTCACCGTGGGCGCGAATGTGCTATCGACCTCGATCCCGAGCCCTGGCGTCGGAGGGGTGGTCAAGGTGCGCGTGCGTCCGAACCAGCACCCGAACGAACCGTGGAGCGCGACGGGCAAATACAACCTGTCGCTGGGTTCCAGCCCGCGGGTGAACAGCCCTGATGTAAAAGGCGAGGCGAACGTGTTGCGCATCCCGTTCTCCGCTTCCAATGTGGGCTATGGCTACATGACCACCCAAGCCTATCGCGACCTGACTTGGACCATGGGCCTGTCGGACAGCACCGGTGCGCCGCTGGTAGGGCTGCATCCGATTGTGTATCTCGATCAGCATATCAACCCGGACACCGGCAATATCGTCTACAAGGCCTACTCGGCAGCCACCGACAGCTCGGGTCAAGCCAGCGGCACGATCAACGTGGGCACGTGCTCCGGTGATTTCCAGACCACTTTTGTCGATTATGCCCAGGGCTACAAAAACACCTGGCGCAGCGACTTTAACTACGGCGCGTGGCGCATGGAAGTACTGGAGTATCCGGGCATCGGTGTCGGTGGTGACAATGTCGAGTACGTCAGCTTCGGCCACTTGTGCAAACAGACGCTGCTCAGCAGCACCAAGAGCTGATGCAGTAAACCGGTAGTACCCAGGGCATACAGGCCGAGCGCCTGTATGCCCTTTTTGCATTATGGCGTCAGCGCCAGTTTCAACGGCACGCGTGCCATGCTCTCGGGCGGTGGCGAATGTGCGAGTTTTTGCTCCAATAGGCGAACCCGCGCTAGGACGGGCTCAGGCGTGAACATTCAAATCAGCGGGTCCCAGCGTTGCGACCAGTCGCTTTCCGCCTTGACCACACCGCGCAGCAACTCCAGCGCCTGCTGCAACACGGCCGAATCCCGCGCCCGTGAGTACACCAGGAACGTCGGGAAGCTGAACTCCGGCGCCTTGGGCGCGCGTTGCATCACGCCGCTGTCGAGGTAGCTTTGCACCACTCGGGTACGGAAATACCCGGCACCGCCGTTCTCCAGAATGTACTGCAGCGCCAAGGGCCCGAGGTTGAAACTCAGCGCGGCGCGGGCCTTGTCGGGCAGCGCGGCGTCATGCTGCTGGCGAAACCCCGGGCCCCAGTCGATATACACATACGGGCCCGGCTTGCTCACCAGTTGCACCAGGATCAGCTTTTCTTCCAGCACCTGCTCCACCTGCAAACCCGGCCAGTACTGCGGCTGGAACACCAGCGCGGCGTCGAGCACACCCAGTTCCAATTGGCGCAGCAGGTATTCGCCCTCACGGATTTCCGTGCGCAGCGCATAGCCTGGGATATGTTCGCGCAAGGCCTGGGCCCAGCCGAGCATCAACGGGTTACACAGGCTGACCTCACCGCCGATATGCAGCACATTGCGATAGCCCTCGGGCAATGGCAGGTCGCGGCGCGCGGCTTCCCAGGTTTGCAGCAACTGGTTGGCGTACACCACAAAGGCCTCACCGTCGGCGGTCAGCCGCGCACCGGCGCGGTTGCGCACAAACAGCGTGCTGTCCAGCTGGCTTTCGAGGTTCTTCACGCGTGCGGTGATGGCGGTCTGGGTGACGTGCAGTTTCTCGGCCGCCGCGGCCAGGCTGCCGCAGCGGGTGATTTCGAGGAAAGTGCGTGCCAGTTCGATGTCCATGAAGCCCCCGGGGATGATTGGGGGCCTATTGTAGTGGAATGCGCTCAAGAACTGTGGGAGGGGGCTTGCTCCCGATGGGGGTGTGCCAGAACCCGATCAGTCAACTGACACACTGCAATCGGGAGCAAGCCCCTCGCACCGTTGGGTTGGATCTACGCTGTTCCGGTGATCGGGGCTGGCAGGGGGGCGGTAGGGAATGCCTTTGCATATGCCTGGCAAACCCGCAACACCGTCTCATCGGCAAACCGCGCCGCCACCACGTGCAACCCCACCGGCAAGCCATTCGCCGCCAACCCGCACGGCACCGACGCTGCCGGTTGCTGGGTCAGGTTGAAGGGGTAGGTGAACGGTGTCCACTCCATCCATTCCTGCATCCCGGAGCCTGGCGGCACGTTGTGTCCGGCCTCGAACGCGGTGATCGGCATCATCGGCGACACCAGCACATCGTAGTGTTCATGGAATGCCGCCATCCGCGCCACCAGGGCTGCCCGTGCTTCCAGGGCCGCGCTGAAATCGTCCAGGCTCAGGCCCTCACCGCGTTGCGCGATACGCAGCAGGCCGGGGTCGAGCAGCTGTTTTTGCGCCGCGCTCATCGGGCCGGTCAGGCGGGCCGCGCCGGCCGCCCACAAGGTGTTGAACACCTCCTGCGGGTCGCTGAAACCCGGGTCGATCTGTTCGACATGGGCGCCCAACTGCACCAGGCCCGCCACAGCCCGGGCGACCACTTTGGCCACCTGCGGGTCGACATCGACGTAGCCGAAGGTGGGGCTGTAGGCAATGCGCAGGCCCTTCAAATCCACGGTCTCCGACAACCAGGGCGTGGTCCGTGGCGCGCCGATCAAGCCGTCTCGCGCATCCGGTTGTGCGACGGTTTGCAGCATCAAGACGCTGTCTTCCACGGTGCGGGTCATCGGCCCCAGGTGCGACAGGATCGTCATCGAACTGGCCGGCCACTGCGGCACATAGCCGAAGGTCGGCTTGATCCCGAAGGTGCCGGTAAACGCACAGGGAATGCGGATCGAGCCGCCGGCATCGCTGCCTTGGTGCAACACCCCCAGGTTCAGCGCAGCCGCCGCGCCCGCGCCGCCGGAGGAACCGCCGGTGGTCATGCGCGTGTCCCACGGGTTGCGGGTGATGCCGTACAGCGGGTTGTCGGTGACGCCTTTCCAGCCGAATTCCGGGGTGGTGGTCTTGCCCAGCAGCACCGCACCGGCCTTGCGCATAAACGCCGGGAAGGGCGCGTCCACGTCCCACGGGCCCTCGGCCGAGGTGGTGCGCGAGCCCTTGCGCGTGGGCATGCCGAGGGTCAGCGTGAGGTCCTTGATCGACGCCGGTACGCCATCCAGTGCGCCGCAGGGTGCGCCTTTCAACCAGCGCGCTTGCGAGGCGCGTGCGGCGTTGAGTGCGCCCTCGGCATCGACATGGCAATAGGCATTGACCAGCGGGTTATAGCGCTCGATGCGCAACAGCGCGTCTTCGGTGACTTCCACCGGCGACAAGCTCTTGTCACGAAAATGCTGCAGCAGTTGCACCGCCGTCAGTTGGCCGATCTCACTCATGGCTGATCCCCCTGTGCCGCATTGACCATGGCGCGCAGCAACACCGCGCAACCTGCCGCCAGATCATCTGGTGCGGCGTTTTCGATTTCGTTGTGGCTGATGCCGCCTTCGCATGGCACAAAAATCATCCCGGCCGGGCCCAGTTCGGCGACGAAAATCGCGTCGTGCCCGGCGCCGCTGACGATGTCCATATGGCTCAGGCCCAAGGCGTCGGCGGCGTCGCGCACGGCATTGACGCAGGCCGGGTGGAAGTCCAGCGGCGGGAAGTCGGCGGTGGCGGTCAACTCGAACGTCAGGCCGTGGCGTGCAGCGCTGGCTTCGATCACGCCGCGCACTTCATCGACCATGGCCTGCAGCTTGTCGGCATGCAGATGGCGCAGGTCGATGGTCATCTGGACCTGGCCCGGAATCACATTGCGCGAGCCGGGGCGCAGGCTCAGGCAGCCGACCGTGCCGCAGGCGTGGGGTTGCTGTTGATGTGCGATGCGGTTGACCGCGCTGACCACCTCGGCGGCGCCGACCAGGGCGTCCTTGCGCAGGTGCATCGGCGTCGGGCCGGCGTGGGCTTCGACGCCGGTGAGGGTCAGGTCGAACCACTTCTGGCCCAGGCAGCCCATCACCACGCCGATGGTGGTGGCGCGGTCTTCCAGCACCGGGCCTTGTTCGATATGCGCCTCGAAATACGCACCGACCGGATGGCCGAGCACCGCACGCGAACCGGCGTAACCGATGCGCCGCAATTCGGCGCCCACCGACAGGCCCTGGTCGTCCTGCTTGTCCAAGGTGTCCTGCAAGTCGAACTTCCCGGCGAACACTCCAGAACCCATCATGCACGGCGGGAAGCGCGAGCCTTCTTCATTGGTCCATACCACCACCTCGATCGGCGCTTCGGTTTCGATCTTCAAATCATTGAGGGTGCGGATCACTTCCAGGCCGGCCATCACCCCGAAGCAACCGTCGAACTTGCCGCCGGTGGGCTGAGTGTCGATGTGGCTGCCGGTCATCACCGGCGGCAGGGCTGGATTGCGCCCTGGGCGCCGGGCAAAAATATTGCCGATGGCGTCGATGCTGACGCTGCACCCGGCCGCCTCGCACCACTGCACGAACAGGTCGCGGGCCTGGCGGTCGAGGTCGGTGAGGGCCAGGCGGCACACGCCGCCTTTGACGGTGGCGCCGAGTCGGGCCAGGTCCATCAGCGATTGCCACAGGCGGTCGCGGTTGATCAGTGGGGCGTTGCTCTGGAGCGGTTGTGCAAAGCTATTCATCTTCGAACTCCGGTCAGGCACTCAGGGCCAGGTAGCGGTTCTTGATCGTCGGGTCGGCGCGGAAGGCTTGCGCGCTGCCCTCGTACACCACGCGGCCCTGTTCGAGCACGTAATGGCGGTCGGCGAGCTTGTCGCAGACCATCAGGTTCTGTTCCACCAGCAGCACCGGCAGGCCGTCGTCCTTGACCTTGCGCAGGATCTTCACCAACTCGTCGACGATCACCGGGGCCAGGCCTTCGGTGGGTTCGTCGAGGATCAGCAGCTTGGGATCGTTGAGCAGGGCGCGGGCGATGGCGAGCATCTGTTGCTCGCCGCCGGAGAGCGCGTGGCCGGCGTTTTTGCGTCGCTCCTTGAGGCGCGGGAACATGCCGTAGACGTCTTCGAGTTGCCAGCGGCTGCTCTTGCGCGCGGCGATGCGCAGGTTTTCCTCGACGGTGAGCAGGCGGAAGATCCCGCGGTTCTCCGGCACCAACGCCAACCCCTGGCGTGCGATTTCAAAGATCTTCTGGCCCACCAGCGCCTGGCCGTTGAAGTGGATCTGGCCCTGGCGCGGGCAGATGATGCCGAGGATGCTGCGCAGCGTGGTGGTCTTGCCGGCGCCGTTGCGGCCGAGCAGGGTCACCAGTTCGCCGGGGTTGACGGTCAGCGACACGCCTTCGAGCACGTGGCTCTTGTCATAGTAGGAATGGATATTCTCGACGATCAGCATCAGGCAGCCTCCCCAAGATAAGCCGTTCGCACACGTTCATCGGCGCGCACGAACTCCGGCGTGCCTTCCACCAGGATCTGGCCGTGGCTCATCACCGTGATGCGCTGGCTGATGGACATGACGATGCTCATGTTGTGTTCGATCAACAGCACCGTGTGGTCGCGGCCCAGGTCGCTGATCAGTTGAGTCATGATCGGGATGTCGTCGATGCCCATGCCCGAGGTGGGCTCGTCGAGCATCAACAGTTTCGGCTTGGAACAGATCGACATGCCCACCTCCAGCACCCGTTGCTGGCCATGGGACAACTCGCCGGCCAGGGTCGCGGCGCGGGCCGTGAGTTGCAGGCGTTCGAGCACCTGGTCGGCCATCTCCAGGTGTTCGCGCTTGCTCTCGACCCGACGCCAGAAATTCAAGGCACGCGCACCGTCGCGACCTTGGGCGGCCAGGCGCAGGTTTTCGCGCACGCTGAGGTTCTGGAACAGGCTGGTGAGCTGGAACGAACGCGCCATACCGAGGCCGACGCGGGCGTGGGCCGGTTTGCGCATCAGTGGCTGGCCGTCGAAATGGATCGCCCCGGCGGTGGCCTGGCGTTCGCCGGTCAGGCAGTGGAACAGGCTGGTCTTGCCCGCGCCGTTGGGGCCGATGATGGTGTGGATGGTGCCGGCCGCGACCTTCAGGTTGACGCCGTTGACCGCTTGGAACGCGCCATAGGCCAGCTCCAGGTTGTTGGTTTCCAACAGGATGCTCATAGCCCTTGCTCCTTGGCGACGACGACGGCCTTGCGGCGGCCGCGCACTTTCTCGAACAGCGACGCCAGGCCGCCCCACAAACCACCGCGCATGAAGATCACCACCAGGATCAGGATCACCCCCAGCAGCATCAGCCAGCGCGGCCACAGGTCGGAGAGGAAATCCCCCAGCAGCACGATGGAACCGGCGCCCAGCAACGAACCGAACAGCGAGCCTGTGCCGCCGACGATGGTCATGATCAGGATGTTCTCGGACATCGCCAGGTCGATATTCGACAGCGGCACAAAGTGCAGCAACATGGCGTACAGCGCCCCGGCAATCCCGGTGACCGCGCCGGACAGCACGAACACCAGGATCTTGAAGTGGCGCGTGTCATAGCCGATGGCCGAGGCACGGGTTTCGTTTTCGCGGATCGCCATCAGCGTGCTGCCGAATGGCGAGGCGATGACGCGGCGTGCGCCGATAAAGATCAGCAGGAACAGCACCGCGACAAAACCGTAGAACGCGCGGGCGTCGGCCAACGACAGCAACACGCTGTCGCCGATGCGGATCTCCGGGCGCGGCACGCTGAGCAGGCCGTTGTCGCCGCCGGTCCAGTCGCTCAGGGTGTAGGCGACGAAATACGCCATCTGGCTGAACGCGAGCGTCAGCATGACGAAGTAGATGCCGGTGCGGCGGATCGCCAGGGCACCCACCAGCAGCGCCAGAAAGCCGCCGGCCACGGCAGCGCCGAGCAGCGCGCTGAACAGACCCAGTTGCAGGTGAATCATCAGCAGCGCCGCGCAGTACGCACCGGCCCCAAAGAAGATGCCTTGGCCGAACGACAACAGCCCGGTGTAGCCGAGCAACAGGTTGCAGGCCAGGGCGGCCATGGCAAAGATCAGGATCTCGCTGGCCAGGGTCGCCGAGGGCAGGACCAGCGGCAGGCCGATCAGCACTGCCAGCACCCACAGCAACATCGCTTTGGATTGGGTCTTGGCGAACGGTAGGGGATTTTTCTCGCTCATGTCAGGCTCTCCCGAACAGGCCGTAGGGGCGGACCAGAATCACCACGGCCATCGCGCCGTAGATCATCAGGCTCGCACCCTGGGGCCAGAGTGTGGTCATCAGGCTTTGCACCACGCCCACCAGCAAACCGCCGACCAGCGCGCCGCTGAACGAGCCCATGCCGCCGATGACGACAACCACGAAGGCGATCCCGAGAATTTCCGGGCCGACAAAGGGCTGGGCACCGCGCAACGGCGCGAACAGTACGCCGGCCATGCCGGCCAGGCCGACGCCGAGGGCAAAAGTCATGGAGAACAGGCGGAAGATATTCGTGCCCAGCAGCGACACGGTTTCGGTGCTCTCGCTGCCGGCGCGCACCAGTGCGCCGAAGCGCGTGCGTTCCAGCAGCAGCCACAGGCCCAGGCCCACCAGCCCGGAAAATACGATGAGGAACAGGCGGTAATAGGGATAGACGAAATCGCCCAGCACCAGCACCCCGCGCAGCAGTTCCGGCACGGCGACGCTTTTGCCCACCGGGCCCCAGATCATCACGCTGGCTTCCTGGATGATCAGCGCGATCCCCAGCGTCACCAGGATCTGGAACATGTGCGGCAAGTGATAAATCCGCTGGATCAGCAAGCGCTCGATCACCCACGCCAGCGCGGCCACCACCAGCGGTGCCAGCAGCAGCGCCAGCCAGAAGCTGCCGGTGAGGCTCACGGCGGTGTAGCAGATGTAGGCGCCCAGCAGGAAGAACGCGCCGTGGGCGAAGTTGACGAAGTTGAGCAGGCCGAAAATGATCGTCAGCCCGACCGCGATCAGGAAGTAGATCATCCCTAGGCCAAGGCCATTGAGTATCTGGAACAGGTAAAGATTGAGCATGCAGGAACCCTCGGCAGGAAGCCGCTCGCGCGGCCCTGCGGTGCAAGTAGTCAGGGGGTCAGCCGAGCGTGCAACCCGTGGCCTCGACCGGCGGGAATGACTGGCCGGCGCTGAGCACCTTGGCCAGATCGTCCTTGTCGGCCATGTCGGCGGCGGCCTTGCCGATCAGCAGGTAGTAATCCTTGATCACCTGGTGGTCGCCGGCACGGATCGACTCCTTGCCGGTGGGGCCCTCGAAACTCAGGCCCTGCATGGCCTTGGCCACGGTCGGCCCGTCGAAGCTGCCGGTGGCGATGATGGTGTCCAGCATGACCTTGGTGCTGATGTAGTCGGCGGCCAGCGGGTAAGTGGGGTTGATGCCGTACTTGGCCTGGGTCAGCTTGACCAGTTCGCGGTTGAGCGGGCTGTCGACCTGGTGCCAGTACTGCGCGCCGAGGTACACGCCTTCGAGCACATCGCTGCCCAGTTCCTGGAACTGGTCGAGGCCGGCAGACCACACCAGCAGCACTTTCATGCGCTCCTTGATGCCGAAGTTGACCGCCTGGCGCAGGGTGTTGGACGACTGGCTGCCGAAGTTGAGCAGCACCAGCACGTCGGGCTTGGTGGCGATGGCGTTGGTCAGGTAGCCGGAGAATTCCTGCTCCTGCAGCGAGTGGTAGCTGTTGCCGACGTGTTCCAGGCCATGTTCCTTGAGCACGTTTTTGGCGCCTTCGAGCAAGGCTTCGCCGAACACGTATTGCGGGGTGATGGTGTACCAGCGCTTGGCGTCCGGCAGCAGCTTGATCAGCGGCACCAGGGTTTCGCGGATCGCGCCGTAGGTCGGCACCGACCAGCGGAAGGTCGCGTGGTTGCAGTCTTTGCCGGTGACTTCATCGGCGCCCACCGGGGTCATGAACACGCCGCCGGCCTTGTCGACTTCCTTGGCCACTGCCAGCGCCGACGACGACAGGGTGCAGCCCTGGAAGAACCGCGCGCCGTCCTGCGCAATCGCTTCCTGTACCTTGCGCACCGCCTTGCCCGCGTTGCCTTCGGTGTCGATGACCTTGTAGTTCAGCGGGCGCCCAAGAATCTCGGGGTGCTGCGCCACCGCCAGGCGCGAACCCATGTCGGCGAACTTGCCATAACTGGCAAAGGCGCCAGACATGGACTTGAGGCCGTAAAAGGTAAAAGGCTCGGCGGCGAATGCCGAGCGCACGCTCAGCGGCAGGCTGAGGGCGGAGGCGAGGGTGAGGCTGGCTTTCAATAACGTACGACGCTGCATGGGGTGACTCCCTGGTTTAGTTATTGGCAGGAGCGGCAAGGGCGATACGGTGGAGCAGGGCCTGTGGGCAGGCATTTTTTTATTGGGGTAACGCAGTGTGCGGGTTGGAATGCAGTCAACTGTGGGAGGGGCGGTGCGACGATTTGACTTGCTCCCGATAGCGGTGTGTCAGTCGATATAACGGTGACTGTGCCGGCCTCATCGGGAGCAAGCTCCCTCCCACATTGGAGCTGGGGTGTTCTTAAGAGTGATCGAACTCCAGTAGAAAATGCGGGCTGACCTGGCCTTCGAGCGCGGTCATATGGTGTTCGGCGTCGCACATGTGTTCATGCATCAGGCTGCGCACCGCGCTTTCATCGCCGGCGCGAAAGGCGCTCAACAGTTGCTTGTGATAGTCGAGGTTGGCCGCGTCGAACTGCTTGCGCTTGGGCTTGTAGGCTTTTTTCAGCACCACCAGGTCGCGCAGCAGGTCGTTGAGAAATTGCGCCGTAAAGCTCAGCAGCGGGTTGGGGCAGGCCTTGGCGAGCAGGTTGTGGAACTCCAGTTCCGCCAGGCGTTGTTCGCGCTGGCCGGCCTCGCTGTCTTCCGGCGCGCTGCAAAAATCCACGTTGGCCTGCAGGGCCTGGTAGTCGTCTTCGCTCAGGCGCCCGAGCACCGACACCGCCAGTTCCACTTCGATGACCTTGCGCAACTGGTATACCTGCTCGCCATCCAGGTGCTGGAAGTGCAGGTAGTTGCGCAGCGCGCGGCTGGCCGGTTCGGTGCCGGCCTGGTTCAGGTAGGCTCCGCCACTCGGGCCGGTGCGCGTGCTGACCAGGCCTTCGACTTCCAGGGCCTTGAGCGCTTCGCGGGCCGAGCCCTTGGAGCACTGGAAGCTTTCCATCAACTCGCGCTCGGTGGGCAGGCGGTCGCCGGGCTTCAAGGCGTCGGTGACGATGGAGCGCTTGACCGACTCGACAATCACGTCGGACAGCTTCTGGCGTTTGCGTCGTAGCGGGCGAGTGAGCATGGGGTCTATTTATCGTATTAATGCGGATAAATAGCACTTAATAACGATTGGGCCGTAGCGTCAACGCAGGGTGTCGTTTCTGGTGTGGAAAGGTCGCAAACGGAGACTCATTGCACAGTGGCATCCGTACACACCGTCGAGCGCGGCGGTTTGTTCCCATGCATCAGATAATCGCCCACCCACTGGTTCACACAGGCACTCACGCCGCTGAACGAAACCCCGTGGGCATAGGCGTTCTTCAGTTGTACGCGGCTCGCCGGGAAGGTGCGCTCGAAGGCCCAGGCGGCGCCGGTGGACGGGGTTTGGTCGTCGAATTCGGCCTGGACCATCAGCAGACTGTCGAGCCGGGCGAGTTCCTTGTACGGCAAGCCCCGGCTGTGTTTTTGCGGCCAGGTGGTGCATTGGCGCGCCTCGAGGGCGCTGCCGGCGACCGGGTACTTGGCGAGCGATTCGGTTTCTTTCTGCTGCCAGAGGTCTTCGTTGGAGTAGGTCGAGTCATTGCACAGGATCGCGGTTTTGACCGAGTCGGCGGCCGACATGCGCAACGGCCCGGGCTTGGGCACGTTGGCCTGCAAGGGTTCGCGCACGCGCTGCAGCAGCAGGCTGAACATCGACTTGGCGCGCTCTTCGATCACCGGGTCGGGGCTGAAGCGGTGTGCGCGGGCACGCATTTCCAGCGCCAGGTCGTCGCCGTCGGGAGTGTCCCGCAGCCAGCGGCTGAGCACGTGGGCGCCCATCAGGCCGGCGGGGTCGCTGTAGAAACGGTTGCTGGAACGCAGCGCGGTACGCACGCTGGGCAGCAGTTCCATGAACACACGGCGCACGGCGGCCGGCGTGTCGCCCAGCTGATACACCCCAGGGTCGAGGGCGGCGGCCTGGGCCACGAAGCGCTCGAAAATCTTCTCCTTTTCGCTGGCGACGATCACGCTGGCGTGCTCGAACGTTGAGGTCCAGTTGATGTTCGAGTCGAGCACCATGCGCCCCACGTTCGCCGGAAACAGGCCGCCGTACCAGGCGCCGAGCCAGGTGCCGTAGGCGTTGCCCAGGTAGTTGAACTGCAACTCGCCCAATTGCTTGCGCACAAATTCCAGGTCGCGGGCGGTTTGCTCGGTGGTGATGTAAGGCGTCAGCGGGTGGCTGGCGCAGGCTTGGGCGATCAACCGCGCATTCTGGCGCGCGGCGGCGAGGTTGGCGGCGCTGCGGTCTTCGCTGACGTCCGCTTGCGGCACGATCCGCGCGTCGGAGCGGCATTCCAGGCGTGAGCCCGGCAGCCGGCCCAGGCCCCGCGGGGTGACTTCGATCACATCATAGGTATCGGCCAACTGGCGGTAAGTGTCGCCCCAGTCGGGTTGTCGGGCGTAGTGCTTCCAGACGGTGGCCAGGTGTACGGCGAAGGCGCCGCCGGCGTCGAGCCCGGGGCCCCCCGGGTTGGCGAATATCGCGCCCTGGCGTGACAGCGGCAGTTTGGCGCCGACGCGGGTGATGTCGAAGCTGATGCGACCACGCTCTGGCGCCCCATGGTCCAGGGGCGCGGTGACGATGCCGCATTGGGTGCGTTCGATGACTTCCGGGTCCAGGCGTTCGAGCGCCGGCTGCGGGCAGTCCAGGAACCATTCGATGCCGAACGGCGAGCGCGGCGTTTCAGCGTAAGCGCCGGTGGGCGCCAGGGCTGCGACCAGCACCAGGCAACGGTAGGTGATTGCGCTTGCAGCTGGAAGGGGGTTCATCAGCGATCCTGGCCTGTCGTGTGAGAAAAAGAAGCCACTGTTGTGGCTGCTCATTCGGGACGACTTTTTTACCAAGGACCGTGGGGGGAAAAATGTAGGAGGACAAAACGGCGAGTGTACGAAAGGCGACTTTCGTTTATCGGATGTCGGATTCCCAGCCGCCGCCCAAGGCTTTGTACAAGGCGATACTGGCTTGCAGGCGCGACAAGCGCAGTTGCACATTCAGGTCCTGGGCCGTGTACAGGGTGCGCTGGCTGTCCAGCACGCTCAGCCAGTCTTCGGCGCCCGCCTGGTAGCGGCTTTCGGCGATGCGCAAGGCGTTCTGCGCCGCCTGCAGCTCTTGCGTTTGCCATTGGCGCTGCTGGTCCAGGCGCGTGATGTTGCTGAGGGCTTTTTCCACATCGGCGAAACCGTTGATGATCGCTCCGCGATAGGTCTGCAGCAGCTCGTCCTGGCGCGCGCGGGCCTTGTCCCGTTCGGCGGTTAAACGGCCGTTGTTGAAGATCGGTGCGACCAGGCCGCCCGTCAGCGTGTAATACGGGCTGCGCAGGATCTCCACGGCTTTGCCGGCGTCGGAGCCGAAGGTCGCGCCGAGCGTCACCGCAGGCAGCATGGCCGCGCGGGCGACGCGAACATCCGCTTGTGCCGCCGCCAGTTCGGCCTCGGCCTTGGCCAGGTCGGGGCGCCGGCTCAGCAGTTGGCTGGGCACGCCCGGGCCGATGCGCGGCCAGGTGAGGGCCTGGAAGGGCTCGGTGCCCAGGTCCAACGCCTGGACCGGCTGGCCGAGGAGGGCGGCGAGGGTGATCCGCGACTCTTGCGCCAGTTGTTGAATCAGCGGCAATTGCCGTTGCTGGCTGGCGACCAGGCTTTGCTGCTGGGCCAGTTCCAGGGCCGTGGCGGAACCGGCGTCGTAGCGGGTCTGCACCAGTTCCAGCACATTGCGTGCATTCGCCAGGTTCAACTCGGCGATCTGCTCGCGCTGGCGTGCGGCGAGGGTTTGCGCGTAGCGGTCGGCGACGTTGCTGAGCAGGGTCAGTTCCACGGTGGCCTGGTCCGACGCGCTGGCCCGCAGGCTGTGCAGGGCGCTGTCTCGCGCGGCCGCGCGGCCGCCCCAGAAATCCACTTCATAACTGGCGCTGAGGTTGGCGCCGAAGCTGTTGACCGTGTCATTGCTTTGCGTCGCGTCCAGGTCCGGCCCGCCCTGGCCGCGCAGTAACTTCTGATGGCTGGTGGACAGGTTGAACTTCACTTCCGGCAACAGCGGTGCGCCGGCGATCACTGCCGTGGCTTGGGCCTGGCGCACCCGTGCGACGGCGGCCGCCACGTCAAAACTGTCACGGCGCGCCTGTTCGATCAGGCGGTTCAGTTGCGGGCTGCCGAATTGCGTCCACCAGCGCTGGTTGTTGAGTTGGGCGGCGTCACGCTCGGCGTACTGCCAGGCGGTCGGTGCTGCCACGCCGCTGTCGACGGCGGGCAGGCTGGCGGCGCAGGCATTGAGCAGCAGGCACAGGCCGAGTACGCACACAGGGGGGGCGGGGGATCGTTTATTCACTGGTCAACGCCTTAACCGGATCGAGCCGGGCAGCTTTACGGGCCGGCATAAAGCCGAATACGACGCCGGTGACCAGTGCGCAGCCAAACGCGCCGAGCACCGCCACCAGGGAAAACTGCACCGCGACCTTGGCCAGCATCAGCACGCCGCCGACCAGCAGCGCCAGGCCGATACCGCACAGGCCGCCAACCACCGAGAGCATCAGCGCCTCGGTCAGGAACTGGCGCAGGATGTCGCGCTGGCGCGCGCCGGTGGCCATGCGGATACCGATTTCGCGGGTGCGTTCGCGCACGGTCATCAACATGATGTTCATCACCCCGATGCCGCCCACCAGCAGCGAAATCGCGGCGATCGAACCGAGCATCAGCGACAGCGTGTTTTGCGTGCGCGCCTCGGCCTGGATCATTGCCGCGTTGTTGGTCAGTTGGTAGTCACGCTTGCCGTTATGCAGGCGCAGCATCAGTTGGTCGATGGCGTGTTCGGCTTCCCGCACCTTGCGCGCATCGGCGGCGGCAATCACCACGTATTCGGGGTTGTACGTGCCGAACAGGCGCACGCTGGCGGCGGTGTAGGGAATGGCCACGCGGTCGTCGCTGTCTTTGTTACCGGAGCTGGAGCCCTTTTCCGCGAGCACGCCGATCACCTGGAAAGGCACGTTTTCGATGAGGATGTATTGGCCGATCGGGCTGACCTGCTTGAACAGTTTCTCGCGGATGCGGTGGCCGATCACCGCGACCGTGGCACCGGCGCGCTCGTCGGCTTCGGTGAAGTAACTGCCCTCGACCACCGGCCAGTTGAAGATCTGCGGAAAGTTGACGTCGTTGCCGCCCACATAGGCCAGGTAATCCAGGTTGCCGTAACGGATGCCGGCGTCGCTGCCGTTGACCGGCATGATCCGCTTGATCTGCGGCAGCGTCGCCAATGCCGCGACATCGTTGAGAGTCACGATGCCCAGCGGCGTGCGCGGGTTGGGCGAAGAGCCGCTGAGGTAGAGGATGTTGGAGCCGAATGCGCCCATCTGTGCCATGACCTGGCGCTTGCTGCCTTCACCCACCGCCAGCATCACCACCACCGAGGCCACGCCGATGATGATCCCGAGCAGGGTCAGGGCGGTGCGGAAGCGGTTGATCCACATCACGCGCCAGGCGGCCTGCACTGCGTCGAGCAGTTCGGCCTTCCACGCGCCGTTGTGCTCGGTGCCTTCGGCCAGGCGCTGGCGCAGGTCGACGGCTTGCAGCGCCGCGCTGTCGGCGCTGGCCGGGCGGTGGCGGGTGCTGTCCGCCGAGTCGCTGATGATCAGGCCGTCGCGAATTTCGATGATGCGGTTGGCCCGCGCCGCCACGTCGCGGTCGTGGGTGATCAGGATCACCACGTGGCCCTGGCTGGCCAGTTCGTCGAGCAGGCGCATCACCTCGGCGCCGCTGTGGCTGTCGAGGGCGCCGGTGGGCTCGTCGGCGAGGATGATATGCCCGCCGTTCATCAGCGCGCGGGCGATGGAGACCCGTTGCTGCTGGCCGCCGGACAGTTGATGCGGACGGTTGCCGGTGCGGTCGGCCAGGCCCAGGCGCGTGAGCAGGGCCCTGGCGCGGGCGTGGCGTTCGGCGGCGCTGATGCCGGCGTAGATCGCCGGCATTTCGACGTTTTCCTGGGCCGACGCCGACGGGATCAAGTGGTAGCCCTGGAACACAAAGCCGAAGGCTTCGCGGCGCAGCCAGGCCAGTGCGTCGCTGTCCAGGTGCGCGACGTTTTCGCCGGCGAACAGGTAGTCGCCGGCGGTGGGGCGGTCGAGGCAGCCGAGGATGTTCATCAGCGTGGATTTGCCGGAACCCGAGGCGCCGACGATGGCGACGAATTCCCCGGCATGGATCGACAGGTCGACGCCGCGCAATACGTCGACCTGCGGGCTGTCGCCGCCGCCGTAGGATTTGCGGATGTGCTTGAGTTCGATCAGGGGCGTGCTCAATTCAACCCCCCGCTGCCGTCGCCCGGCCCGATCAGCAGGTGATCGCCTTCGCTGAGGCCTTCCAACACTTCGACGCGCAGGCGGTCGCTGATGCCCAGGCGCACGACGCGCTCTTCGATGCGGCCGTTTTCCGCGACCACGCGGGCGGTCTGCCGGTCGGCGCTGGTGCTGTCTTGCAGGGCGGCGACCGGCGCGGTGAGCGCATCCTTGACCTGGCCGGCGACGAAAAACACCTGGGTGGTCATTTCGGCCATCAAGGCGTTGTCGCTGTTGTCCACGTCCAGCAGCACGGTGTACAGCACCACGCGGCCGCTGCCGCTCTTGTTCGAACTGCTGGGGCTGCCGCTGCCCTGGGTTTCGTTCAGCGGCTTGGGCGGGATCGGCAGGATCTGCCGCACGCTGCTGGTCCAGCGGCGGTTGCCGCCGCTGAGGGTGGTGAAATAGGCGGTCATACCGGGTTTGACGTGGCCGATATCGGCTTCCGAGACCTCGGCCCACACGGTCATCGGTGACAACTTGGCGATGCGCAGGATCAGCGGCGTTTGCTGCTGGGCATTGAGGGTCTGGCCGACCCGTGCGTCCACCGCCACCACGGTGCCGGTCATCGGCGCATAGATGCGCGTATAGCCCAATTCCGCCTCGTCCCTGCGCAGGCTGGCCTGGGCCTGGAGAATCTGCGCCTGGAACATGTCGACCCGCGCCTGGGTGGCGCTCAGTTCGGACTTGGCGGTTTGCACGTCCTCTTCGCGGGTCGCGTTGCCGGCGGCCAGGCGCTGCTGGCGCTGGTACTTCTGGCGCGCCAGTGCGTGCTGGGCTTTCTGCTCCTGCAATTGGGCCTTGAGGTTTTCGATGGCGTAGCGGCTGGCGTCGAGCTTGGCTTTTTGCGTCGAGGGGTCGATCTCTACCAGCAACTGGCCTTCCTGCACCTGATCGCCGGCTTCGACATGGATCTTGCGGATCTGCCCGGACGCCTGGGCGCCCACATCCACATAGCGTCGCGGTTGCAGAGTGCCCAGGGCGGTGACGCTGTTTTCAATGTTGCCGCGGGTCACGGTAACGGTGGCCAGGCTGTCGCGCCCCGGCGGCTGCAATTGCCAGGCGGCGATGCCGATAACAGGGATCAGGCACGCCACAACCAGCAGGGCGTGTCGGGCAGGTCGAGGGCGTTTCATGGGTTGGTTCCAGCCAGGAAAGTTCGGACCGCAGTTGCGGGGGGCTGACAGTTAAACGAGAGCATGGCCCGAAGATTTAGGCTGTTTCACAAGTAGTTACAGTGCTGGCGAGTAAAAAAATTGCCCGCTGAAGCAAGTCTTCTTTAAAAGTAGATGAGAATTACTATAAATTGCACTTACCCAAACTGCCATCACTCATGGGCTGTCTTTTTAAGCATTCAAGGACCTAATACCGCCGTCAGGTGGTCGGGAGTCATGTTGGAAAACTACTATCGCGAGCTGGTGTGTTTCCTCAACGCCAAGCTGGGCAACCGCCAGGTGGCCGAAGATGTGGTGCATGACGCTTATGTGCGGGTGCTGGAACGCGCCAGTGACACCCCCATCGACCAGCCCCGCGCCTTTTTGTACCGTACCGCGCTGAACCTGGTGATCGACGGCCATCGACGCAACGCCTTGCGTCAGGTCGAGCCGCTGGAGGTGCTGGACGCCGAAGAGCGCTTCGCCAACGCTTCGCCCCACGCTACCCACGATCACACTCAGCGCCTGCAGATGCTCGAACGCGCCTTGGCCGAGTTGCCGGCGGTCTGCCGCGACAGCTTCCTGCTGCGCAAGCTCGACGGCCTGTCCCACGCGCAGATTGCCGAGCGCCTGGGGATTTCCCGCAGCCTGGTGGAAAAACACATCGTCAATGCGATGAAGCACTGCCGGGTGCGGATGCGCGAGTGGGACGCACCCTGAGCGTCAAGTGGTTAAATTTTAATTCATCGTCCTCGTTTCCTATCAACACATGACCTGTTGTGCAGGTCGTGAAGGTATTCCCGCCCCACCGCCAAGGGGCTTATCCAGAGGACACTGGAATGACACAGGCAATTGCTTCGCCCGCGGTTCACGACTTGATCGGTATCGGTTTCGGCCCTTCGAACCTGGCGCTGGCCATCGCCCTGCAGGAGCGCGAAAAGACCCAGGGCAAACTGGACGTGCTGTTTCTCGACAAGCAGGCCGACTACCGTTGGCACGGCAATACCCTGGTGACCCAGAGCGAACTGCAGATTTCGTTCCTCAAGGACTTGGTGACCCTGCGCAACCCCACCAGCCCATATTCCTTCGTCAACTACCTGAAAGCCCACAACCGTCTGGTCGATTTCATCAACCTCGGCACGTTCTATCCGTGCCGCATGGAGTTCAACGACTACCTGCGCTGGGTCGCCGGGCAGTTCCAGGCCCAGAGCCGCTACGGCGAGGAAGTGCTGGCCATCGAACCGATCCTGCATCAGCAGCAGGTTGAAGCACTGCGCGTGATTTCCCGCGATGCGTTGGGTGAACAGCATGTCCGCACCACCCGTTCGGTGGTGGTCAGCGCCGGCGGCACGCCGCGCGTGCCCGACGTGTTCAAGGCGTTCAGGGATGACCCCCGCGTGTTCCACCATTCCCAGTACCTGGCGCGCATGGCCCAGCAGCCTTGCGTGCAGGGCAAGGCGATGCGTATCGCGGTGATCGGCGGCGGCCAGAGCGCGGCCGAAGCGTTCATCGATTTGAACGACGGCTTCCCGGCGGTACAAGTCGATATGATCCTCCGCGGCTCGGCGCTGAAACCGGCGGATGACAGCCCGTTCGTCAACGAAGTGTTTTCGCCGGCCTTTACCGACCTGGTGTTCCAGCAGGTCGGCGCCGAGCGTGAGCGGCTGATCGCCGAGTACCAGAACACCAACTATTCGGTGGTCGACCTGGAGTTGATCGAGCGCATCTATGGCATCTTCTATCGCCAGAAAGTCTCCGGCACCGCGCGCCAGGCCTTCCGCACCATGACCGTGGTCGAGAACGTCAGCGCTGGCCCGTTGGGCATCGAGTTGACCCTGCGCAATAACGCCAACGGCGAAACCAGCGTCAGCCATTACGACGCGGTGATCCTGGCCACCGGCTACGAGCGCCAGATGCACCGCGAGTTGCTGGCGCCGCTGCAGGCCTACATGAGCGACTTCGAAGTCAGCCGCGACTATCGCATCGTGACGGATGAGCGGTGCAAGGCCGGCATCTACATCCAGGGTTTCAGCCAGGCCAGCCATGGGTTGAGCGATACCTTGCTGTCGGTGCTGCCGATCCGGGCGGATGAGATTG
This sequence comes from Pseudomonas sp. Pse79, assembly GCF_024519615.1. Lineage (NCBI taxonomy): Bacteria > Pseudomonadati > Pseudomonadota > Gammaproteobacteria > Pseudomonadales > Pseudomonadaceae > Pseudomonas > Pseudomonas sp. Pse79. Next base: position 30,053 of record NZ_JALJRR010000028.1, on the reverse strand, counting down.
CCGCATCGTTGTACGCGCATGATCGCCACCGTGGGCAGGGGCGTTCGGTGCAGGATTTGCTGCTTGCTACGGCGAGCTGATGAACGCTTGTAGCGACTTTTGGAGGCGGGGTAGAAAATGTGGGAGGGGGCTTGCCCCCGATGGCGGTGTATCAGTCAACTAATTTGTAGCTGACAGATTGCAATCGGGGGCAAGCCCCCTCCCACACTCTTGACCGTATTCGACTTCCAGGATGTGGTCGGCTATAAGGCCGCGCCCAAGAGCAGAATGAGCCCTATCTGATCCACGGAGATCCAAATGTGGGAGGGGGCTTGCCCCCGATGGCGGTGTATCAGTCAACTAATTTGTAGCTGACAGATCGCAATCGGGGGCAAGCCCCCTCCCACACTCTCGACCGCGTTCGGCTTCCAGGATGTGGTCGGCTATAAGGCCGCGGCCAAGAGCAGAATGAGCCCTATCTGATCCACGGAGATCCAAATGTGGGAGGGGGCTTGCCCCCGATGGCGGTGTATCAGTCAACTAATTTGTAGCTGACAAATTGCAATCGGGGGCAAGCCCCCTCCCACATTTGATCTTCGGTGTCTGGGGATCAGGCCAGTTCGGTGGCGGTGTTTTTGACTACCGCGAGTTCGGGGTGGGCCACCAATTTGTCGATGTGCAACTCATCGTTGTTCAACCAGGTCTCCGTCAGCACTCGGTAATGTTCCATATCCCGGCAACGCATGCGCAGGCTGTAGTCGAACGGCCCGCTGATCAACTGGCATTCGAACACCTGCGGGCAGGCTTTGACGCAGGCTTCGAAGGCCTTTTGCGCCGAGCGCCCGCTCTGGTTGGACAAGGCCACCAGCACCAGCAGCGACAGCCCCGGTGAGACCATCTGCACGTCGATGATCGCCCCGTACCCGCGGATCACCCCGCGCCGTTCGAGCTTGCGCACCCGTTCCAGACACGGCCTGGGGGTCAGATGCACCAGCGACGAGAGCTTCTCGTAGGTGATACGCCCCTGATGCCGCAGCACGTCGATGATCGCCTCATCGATGCGATCCAGCGCAGGGGAGGAATGGGGTCCGTTGGCCTTGGTATCCATGGGTTTCACTTCAAGCGGTTGGAAAGAAATTGCTGCAAGCGTTCGCTGTTGGGATGGTCGAGAATTTCGGCACCGCCTTGTTCTTCGACGCGGCCCTGGTGCAAAAACAGCACTTGGCTGGACACCTGGCGGGCAAAGCCCATTTCGTGGGTGACCATCAACATGGTACGACCTTCCTCAGCCAACGTCTGTATGACTTTGAGGACTTCTCCTACAAGCTCAGGGTCCAAGGCGGAGGTCGGTTCGTCGAACAGAATGATTTCCGGTTCCATCGCCAAGGCGCGGGCGATGGCGACGCGCTGCTGCTGGCCGCCGGACAGGAACGCCGGGTATTGATCCGCCACCCGGCCCGGCAAGCCGACCTTGTCCAGGTACAGCCGCGCACGTCGTTCCGCCTCGGCCGCACTCACGCCCAACACCCGGCGCGGGGCCATGGTGATGTTTTCCAGCACGGTCATGTGGCTCCACAGGTTGAAATGCTGGAACACCATGGCCAGGCGTGTGCGCAGGTTCTGCAGTTGCGCCTGGTGCGGTGCGCGGGTGCCGGCGCGGCCCTGGCGCATTTCGATGCTGATGCCGTCCAGGGTGATGACCCCGGCGTCCGGCTGTTCGAGAAAGTTGATGCAGCGCAGCATCGTGCTTTTGCCCGAGCCGCTGGCGCCGATCAGGCTGATCACATCGCCGTTGCGTGCGTTGAGGGAAACGCCCTTGAGCACTTCATGTTCGCCGTAGCGTTTGTGGATGCCTTCGACTTGCAGTTTGACCGCCGCCGTCGCCGCCTTGGCGATAGGGGCTGCGAGTGTATCGACGGGATAAGTGGCCAGGGCCTGCGCGGACTGATTCATGGGTTAGCCTCGGGTAGGAACAAGAAAACGCATCCAGCGACGTTCGGCCAGTCGAAACAGGCCTACCAGTGCAAAGGACAGCAGCATGTAGAGCAGCGCGGCGATACCGAAGGCCTGGAACGTCAGGAACGTCTCGGCATTCGCATCGCGGGCCACCTTGAGGATGTCGGCGACGGTGGCGGTAAACGCCAGCGACGTGGCGTGCAGCATCAGGATCATTTCATTGCTGTAGGCCGGCAGCGCACGGCGCAGCGCGGCGGGCACCACCACAAACAGATTCAGTCGCCAGCCGTGCAGGCCATATGCGCGTGCCGCTTCGATTTCGCCATGGGGAATGTTGCGGATCGCCCCGGCGAAGATTTCCACGGTGTAGGCACAGGTGTTGAGGACGAACGCCAGCAGCGTGCAGTTCAACGCGTTGCGAAAGAACTGGTTGAGCAGGGCGTTGTCCTGCACCACCTCCAGGCTGTACAGCCCGGTGTAGCAAATCAACAGTTGGATATACAGCGGCGTGCCGCGAAACAGGTAGGTGTACACCTCCACCGGCCAGCGCAGCCAGGCGTGTTCCGAGACGCGGGCGATCGCCAGGGGGATCGACAGGAAAAAACCGAACAGCACCGAGATGATGAACAACCACAGGGTCATCGCCACCCCGGACACACCCGCGCCGTCGCTGTACAGGTAGGCCAGGCCGTATTGCTGGAACAGTTCGATCATCGCGCCATCCCCTTGATGCCGAGGTTGTAGCGCCGTTCGAGGCGCTTGAAGATGCGGTTGGAGAGGGTGGTGATCACCAGGTACACCAGGCCCGCGAGGATCAGGAAGTACAGCGGCTCGTTGGTGGTCTTGCCGGCGTTCTGTGCGGCTTTGACCAGGTCGGACAGGCCGATGATCGACACCAGCGCCGTGGACTTGAGCAACACCAGCCAGTTATTGCCCAGCCCCGGCAGGGCGAAGCGCATCAACTGCGGGAACAGCACCAGGCGAAAGCGCTGCCAGCGGCTCAGGCCATAGGCGGTCGCGGCTTCCAGTTGACCGGCCGGCACGCTGAGGATCGCGCCGCGAAAGTTTTCGGTGAAATAGGCGCCGTAGATAAACCCCAGGGTGACCACCCCGGCGGTAAACGGGTCGATTTCAAAGTAGTTCCAGCCGAAGGCTTCGGTCAGGTCGTTCAGCCACAGTTGCAGGCTGTAGAAAATCAGCAGGATCAGCACCAGGTCCGGCACGCTGCGAATCAGCGTGGTGTAGAGCGTGGCCGGCACCCGCAGCAGTTTGACGCTGGAGAGTTTGGCGCCAGCGGCGATCAGGCCCAGGCCAAGGCTCAGGGCCAGTGCGAGGAACGCCAGCTTGACCGTCATCCAGGCGCCCTGGGCGAGCATCGGGCCGTAGCCCTGCAGGTTGAGGAATTCGTTCATGGGGAGATCTCTAAAGGGCGCAGACAGACCCCTGGGGGAGCGGGCTTTTGGGGGAGGGGGATTGCCCCCTCCCACACAAGTCTTCTCTCACAGGGGCGGTGTTGGCTTACTCGTTGTAGATGTCTTGATCGCCGAAGTATTTCTTCTGGATCTGGGCGTAGGTGCCATCGGCCTGTACGGCGGCGATGCCCTTGTTGATCAGCGCGCGCAGTTCCTGGTCGTTCTTGCGCAGGCCCATGGCGATGTCCAGGGGCAGCGTCGGGTCCTTGAAGGCCGGGCCGGTCTTGAAGTCGGCGCCTTCGGGCTTGGACAGGAAGTTGAGCTGGGCTTCGAGTTTGTCGGTCAGGGTGGCGTCGAGGCGGCCGTTTTGCAGGTCGGCGTAGTTCTGGTCCTGGGACTGGTACGCCTTGATCTGGGCGCCGAGCTTGGCCAGGTGCGCGCGGGCGTAGGCTTCCTGCAACGAGCCCTGCAGCACGCCGACTTGTTTACCCTTGAGGGATTCCGGCGTGTCGCCGAAGTCGGCGTTCTTGCGGGTGATCACCGAGGTGGGGCTGAGGAACAGGCGGTCGGTGAAGTCGATCTGTTTTTCCCGCGCCGGGGTCACGGCCATGGAGGACATGATCGCGTCGAACTTGCGCGCGCGCAGGGCGGGGATCATGCCGTCGAATTCGTTATGCACCCAGGTGCATTTGACTTCGAGCTTGGCGCAGATCGCGTTGCCCAGCTCAATATCGAAGCCTTGCAGGCTGCCATCGGCGGCGACGGACTCGAAGGGTGGGTATTCGGGGAATACGCCGAAGCGGATTTCTTTCCAGTCTTGGGCGTGGGCGGCGCTGGCGCACAGCGGCAATAGCAACGCAGCGAACAATGAGCGGAGTGGCGTCATGTGGAGTCCCTATATTTTGTAATTGATGTCAGGGCAGTCAAAGGAGCAGCGCGCATTCATTTGCTGACTCTTCGGTCGCGCTCAGAATGCTTCAAGGTGGTGCGTTTTTTGTGTCGTTTACCCCGTGCTCAAAGCGCGAATTGCGCTGTTAAAACAGGCAATGCAGCGGAATCGGCTGCGGCACCCGCTGAATCGGCTTTTGATCGTCGCGGTTCTGGCCTGCCCTCGGCGCAAAGCGGCAGGCCAGAGCGGTTTCAGGCGCGCTTTTTGTGCTGTACGCGCGGAGGTTGGGCCAGGCGTGCGAACAGGTCTTTCGGGTCGGCCAGGTCGGGCACCAGTTCCAGTTCGCTGCCGACGTCCAGCGCCTTGGCCACGTCCAGCACGTAGCGCAGCGCCGAATAGTCTTCGATGGCAAAACCCACCGAGTCGAACAGGGTGACCTGGCGCGCATTCTCGCGGCCGGGCGCCTGGCCGTTGATCACTTGCCACAGTTCGGTGACCGGCGAATCGGCCGGCATGTGCTGGATTTCACCTTCGATGCGGCTCTGCGGTTCGTATTCGACGATCACCCGCGCACGCTCGACGATGCGTCGGTCGAGTTCGGTCTTGCCCGGGCAATCGCCGCCCACGGCGTTGAGGTGCATGCCGGGTTCGATCATCTCGTCGGTGAGGATGGTCGCGTAGGCCTTGTCGGCGGTGACGGTGGTGACGATGTCCGCGCCTTTCACCGCTTCGGCCACGCTGGCGGCCAGGATCACCTTGATTGCCGGGAACGCCTTGAGGTTGGCCGCCAGCTTGGCGGTGGCCCTGGCGTCGATGTCGAACAGGCGGATTTCATTGATGCCCAGCAGGGTGTGGAAGGCCAGGGCCTGGAATTCGCTTTGCGAACCGTTGCCGATCAGCGCCATGCTGCGGCTGTTGTCCCGGGCCAGGTAGCGTGCGACCAGGGCCGAGGTGGCGGCGGTGCGAATCGCGGTGGTCAGGGTCATTTCCGCCAGCAGCAGCGGCCGGCCGGTGTCCACATCGCCCAAGGCGCCGAAGGCCATCACGGTGAGCATGCCGGCCAGGGTGTTTTTCGGGTGGCCGTTGACGTATTTGAAGGCATACAGCGACGCGTCGGACACCGGCATCAGTTCGATCACGCCCTCCGGCGAGTGGTTGGCCAGGCGCGCACATTTCTCGAAGTCCTGCCAGCGCAGGTAGTCGGCGCGGATGTACTCGGCCATCTCGGTGATGCAGGTTTGCAGGCCTTTTTGCGAGACCAGGTAGCTGAGGTCGTTGACGTCGATATAGCGGGTCATGGAGTGGCTCCTGTCGTTATTGGAAGGTGGCGCGGGCGGGCAGATGCACCTCCGCGAGCATGCAGCGGGCACTGCCGCCGCCGATGCGTTCGATGTTGTCGATGTTCACCACCACCGGCCGCGTGTGGCGTTCCACATGCCGGCGCTGCGCGGGTTGCAGGGCGTTCCAGGCGCTGGCGGACATCACCAGCAGCGGCTGGCCGTCGCGGTCGTGGACTTCGAGCATGTTGCCGGCGAAGGCTTCCAACTGGTCGAAATCGAGGGCGAGGATGTCCTTGCCGGTGTCGCGCAGGGAATGCTCCAGGGCCTGGCGTTCGTCGGCGTCCGGCAGGGCTTGCAGGCACACCACCGAGAGGTTGCGGCCGACGCTCATCATCACGTTGCTGTGGTAGATCGGCGCGTGGTGGCGGTCGACGGCGTGGAACACGCAGAGCTGGTAGTCGAGGCGTTCGGCGAACTGGCGCAGGGCGTCGTGGTGGGTGCGCCCGGAGTGGCAGGCGTAGCTGATCCGGTGCTGGCGGTCGAGCACCATGCTGCCGGTACCTTCGAGGAAGATGTTCTGTTGTTCGAGATGGCTGAGGTCAATGGTGTCCTTGATTGCAAAACGCTGTTCGAGGACGTGCAGCACGCCCTTGTTGCGCTCCAATCGGCGGTTCTGGCCTTCCATCGGGTAGAGCACCAGGCTGCCGTCGGCATGGCTGCTCCACCAGTTGTTGGGGAAGATTGAGTCGGGGGTGTGCGGTGCCGGGGTGTCCTGCACGACCAGGACTTCGACGCCATGCCGGCGCAGGGTGTCGACATAGCCGTCGAACTCTTCCAGCGCTTTGTGCTGTGCGTCGATTGGGTCGAGGGGCTGGCGTTGGAAACGGTTGTTGATCGCGGTGTCCGGGTTGAAGGCAAAGCGCGCCGGGCGAATCATCAGGACGGTGTTGGTGGTTTGCATGGGGGCACGAATCCATGGGTTGAGCAGTGGAGCTATTTTGTGCGGGCTGGCGGAGGAATCCCGGCTGAAACCGAGGCGGTGCTCAGCCGGGAAAGCTGAAAAGTGGGGTGTGGCAGCCGAATCGGCTGTAAGGGGTTGGAATGCGATCAAGCGGTGGCGGATAGGTTGGCTGACGGAGCGCTATCGCAGGCAAGCCAGCTCCCACATTAGTATGGGGGTGGTTGTGGTATCCGAGTCAGGAAGGAGAGTGCATGTCTATCGCCGTTCGTATTGCCCAGGCCGCCGATGCAGATGGGATCAGCCGGGTCATCCTCGCCGCCTTGCACAGCAGCAATGCGCGGGATTACCCGGCGGATGTGATCGCCCGGGTGGCGGGCAACTTCACACCCGATGCGGTGCTTGAACTGCTCCGGCGCCGGTCGGTGCTGGTGGCGGTTCAGGACGAAGTGATCGTCGCCACCGCTTCTCTTGACGGTAATGTGGTGCGCTCGGTGTTCGTCAACCCGGCGCTGCAAGGGCAGGGCATCGGTCGGCTGCTGATGATCGAAATCGAATTGCGCGCCCGCGAGGCTGGGGTGACGGTGTTGAACGTGCCGTCTTCGCTGAGCGCCGAGTCGTTCTATACCAAACTGGGCTTTCACACCGTGCGCGACGTCTACCATGGCAACGAGCGCACGTTGGTGATGGAGAAAGCGCTGTCGTCGCGCCACCCTATCGGCGTCTACCGCGACCGTCTGCACCGGGCGCAGGTGGTTACGTTGTGGCAGGACGCTTTTGGTTATGACACCGCGCACAACCTGCCGACCCTGGCGATCGATAAGAAGCTGGCGGTCAATGACGGGCTGTTCTTCGTGGCGACGGATAAGAACGTCGTGATCGGTACTGTTCTGGCGGGGTACGACGGGCATCGTGGTTGGTTGTATTCGGTGGCGGTGCGCGCCGACTATCGCCGGCAAGGGCTGGGTGCGTCGCTGGTGCGGCATGCGGAGCAGGCCTTGAGCGCCTTGGGGTGTATGAAGATCAACCTGCAGATCACCGGCGGCAATGACACGGTGGTGGGGTTCTACGAGGCGTTGGGGTACGGGGTGGAGCCGAGGATCAGCATGGGCAAGAAGATGGTGGAAAATATCCCGACTCAATCCTGAGAATGATCGCAGATCAAATGTGGGAGGGGGCTTGCCCCCGATGACGGTGGGTCAGTCGATACCTCCCGTGACTGACACTCCGCTATCGGGGGCAAGCCCCCTCCTACAGGGTATTGCGGTGTGGCGGGGTTAGACCTTGACGATCCAGCCTTCTGGCGCTTCGACGTCGCCAGATTGCACGCCGGTCAGCTCTTTATAGAGCTTCTGGGTGATCGGGCCGACTTCGGTCTCGCTGTAGAACACGTGCAGTTTGCCCTGGTACTCGATGCCGCCGATCGGCGAGATCACGGCAGCCGTCCCGCAGGCACCGGCTTCCTGGAAGATATCCAGTTGGTCGATGAACACTTCGCCTTCGACCACTTCCAGGCCCAGGCGGGTCTTGGCCAGTTCGATCAGCGACATGCGGGTGATGCCTGGCAGTACCGAAGGCGACTTCGGCGTGATGAACTTGTTGTCTCGGGTGATCCCGAAGAAGTTGGCCGAACCGACTTCCTCGATCTTCGAGTGCGTGGCCGGGTCCAGGTAGATGCTGTCGGCGAAGCCGGCTTTTTTCGCTTCGGAACCTGGCAGCAGGCTGGCGGCGTAGTTGCCACCGACCTTGGCGGCGCCGGTGCCGTGTGGCGCGGCGCGGTCGTAGCCGGAGATCTGGAAGTTGTGCGGCACCAGGCCGCCCTTGAAGTAGGCGCCGACCGGGATCGCGAACACCGAGAAGATGAACTCCGGCGCGGTACGCACGCCGATGTTGTCACCGGTGCCGATCACGAACGGGCGCAGGTACAGCGCGCCGCCGCTGCCATACGGCGGGATGAACCGCTCGTTGGCACGAACCACTTGCTTGCAGGCGTCGATGAAGGCTTCGGTCGGCACTTGCGGCATCAACAGGCGACCGCAACTGCGCTGCATGCGCGCGGCGTTCTGGTCCGGGCGGAACAGGTTGATCGAGCCGTCCTTGCAGCGATAGGCCTTGAGGCCTTCAAAGCACTGTTGGCCGTAGTGCAGGGCGGTGGAGCCCTCGCTGATGTGCAGCACGTTGTCTTCGGTCAGGGTGCCCGCTTGCCACTCGCCGTTTTTCCAGGTCTGGATAAACCGCTTGTCGGTCTTGATGTAGTCAAAACCCAGCTTGTCCCAATTGATGCTTTCGTTACCCATGACACCCTCTATCTCTGGTCAAGTCGGTTTTTTTCTGAATGAGCGCAACAATACTGCATTCTTGCTTCATGTGGGAGCGGGCTTTTGTGGGAGGGGGCTTGCCCCGATGAGGGCGCGCCAGTTGGCACATGCGTTGACTGGCCCACCGCTATCGGGGGCAAGCCCCCTCCCACAAAAGCCCGCGGGGCGTTTTTTACAGGTGGAGGGGGTGACCCAACGCCCTTAGGGCGGCTTCCTGGACGGCTTCGCCTAGGGTCGGGTGGGCGTGGATGGTGCCGGCCACGTCTTCCAGGCGTGCGCCCATTTCCAGGCTCAGCCCAAAGGCGGTGGACAGCTCGGACACGCCGACGCCAACCGCCTGCCAGCCGACAATCAGATGATTGTCACGCCGCGCCACCACCCGCACGAAGCCGCTTTTCGACTCCAGGGTCATGGCCCGGCCATTGGCCGCGAACGGGAAGCTCGACACGATGCAGTCCAGCCCCGCCGCCTTGGCCTCGTCGGGCGACTTGCCGACCACCACCAACTCCGGGTCGGTAAAGCACACGGCCGGGATCGCCGCCGGGTTGAATTCGCGGTGTTGACCGCTGATCAGTTCGGCGACCATTTCGCCCTGGGCCATGGCCCGGTGCGCGAGCATCGGCTCGCCGCTGAGGTCGCCGATGGCCCACACATTGCGCATGCTGGTCTGGCAGCGGTGGTCGATCCTGACCGCCGCGCCGTGCATCTCCAGGTCCAGCGCTTCGAGGTTCCAGCCCCGGGTGTTGGGGGTGCGACCGACGGCGACCAGCACCTGATCGGTCTCCAGCGACACGGTGTCGCCCTTCGGGTCGCGCACTTGCAGGCGGTTGTGCTCAAAGCCGGTGACGCTGTGCTTGAGGTACAGCTTCACACCCAATTGCTTGAGCGACTCGGCCACCGGCTGGGTCAGCTCGGCGTCGTAGGCCGGCAGGATACGCTCCTGCGCTTCGACCACGCTGACTTCGGCGCCCAGCTTGCGGTAGGCAATCCCCAGTTCCAGGCCGATATAACCGCCACCCACCACAATCAGGCGCTTGGGCACGCGGGTCGGCGCCAGGGCTTCGGTGGACGAGATGATCGGCCCGCCGATCGGCAGCATCGGCAGGTTGACGCTTTTCGAGCCGGTGGCCAGCAGCAGGTGTTCGCACTGGATACGCTGGCCGTCGACGTCGACGGTCTTGCCGTCCACCACCTGGGCCCACCCGTGGATGACCTGCACCTTGTGTTTCTTCAGCAGCGCGGCAACCCCGCTGGTCAGGCGGTCGACGATGGCGTCTTTCCAAGCCACGCTTTTGCGGATGTCCAGGGTCGGCACATCCACTTCGATGCCCAGTTGGGAGCCCTGGCTGTGGTGTACGGTCTGCTGGAACTGTTCGGCCACGTGGATCAAGGCCTTGGACGGGATGCAGCCGATATTCAGGCAGGTGCCGCCCAGCGCCTGGCCTTCCACGAGGATGGTCGGGATGCCCAACTGGCCGGCGCGGATCGCCGCCACATAACCGCCAGGGCCGCCGCCGATGATCAGCAGGGTGGTGTGCAATGTCTGAGTCATGCCCTTACTCCAGGAACAGGCTGGCGGGTTGTTCGAGCAGGCCGCGAATGGCCTGGATGAATTGCGCCGCGTCCATGCCGTCGACCACGCGGTGATCGAACGAGCTGGAGAGGTTCATCATCTTGCGGATCACGATCTGGCCCTTGATCACCATCGGCCGCTCGACGATGCGGTTGACGCCGACGATGGCCACTTCCGGCAGGTTCAGCACCGGCGTGCTGACGATGCCGCCCAAGGCGCCGAGGCTGGTCAGGGTGATGGTCGACCCCGACAGTTCGTCGCGGTTGGCCTTGCCAGTGCGCGCGGCGTTGGCCAAACGCGCGATTTCCTCGGCATTGCCCCACAGGCTGCGTGCTTCGGCGTGGCGCACCACCGGCACCATCAGGCCCACATCGCTCTGGGTGGCGACGCCCACATGCACCGCACCGAGGCGGGTGATGACCTGGGCTTCGTCGTCGTAACGCGCATTGATCTGTGGGAAATCGCGCAACGCCACGACCATGGCGCGCACGATGAACGGCAGCAGCGTCAGCTTGCCGCGTGTCGCACCGTGTTTTTCATTGAGGTGTACGCGCAGTTCGTCGAGGGCGGTGACGTCGATCTCTTCCACATAGCTGAAATGCGCGGCGCGCCGGGTGGCGTCCTGCATGCGCTGGGCGATTTTGCGGCGCATGCCGATCACCGGGATCTGTTCTTCGTCGTTGCGTTCGGCGTAGGGGTTGGCGGCCGTAGTTTTTTTCGCCGGACTCTGGAGCAAGTAAGCGTCCAAATCTTCGTGCAGAATCCGGCCCGCCGGACCGGACCCCTGCACCAGGCGCAGGGAAATGCCTGCATCCAGCGCATGCTTGCGCACGGCGGGGGAGGCCAGCGGACGCTCGTTGGCATCGCGGGCCACGGGGGCCTGGGGCGCGACGGACGGTTTGAGTGCCAGTGTGCTTTCTACCGCTGGGGCCGGCTTGCTTTGCGCTACCGGCGCAGGCGCCGCCTTGGCCGGTTCAGCCGTCATCGGCACGTCTTTGGTATTGCCCGCGCCTTCCACTTCGATGCTGATCAGCACACTGCCCACGGCCATGACTTCACCCGGCTCGCCGCCGAGGGCAAGTACCTTGCCGTGGACCGGCGAGGGAATGTCCACCATCGCCTTGTCGGTCATCACATCCGCCAGCACCTGGTCTTCGACGACCAGGTCGCCGACCTTCACATGCCAGGCCGAAAGTTCAACTTCTGCGATGCCTTCGCCAATGTCCGGCATCTTGATAACGTGCGTGCCCATTCAGACCTCCATGACCCGTTTCAACGCCGCGCCCACACGGGACGGCCCTGGGAAATACGCCCATTCCTGCGCGTGCGGGTAGGGGGTGTCCCAACCGGTGACGCGTTCGATCGGCGCTTCCAGGTGGTGGAAGCAATGTTCCTGCACCAGCGCCACCAGCTCGGCGCCAAAGCCGCAGGTGCGGGTGGCTTCATGCACCACCACGCAACGGCCGGTCTTTTTCACCGAGTTGACGATGGTTTCCAGGTCCAGCGGCCACAGGCTGCGCAGGTCGATGACCTCGGCGTCGATACCGGTTTCTTCGGCGGCGACTTGCGACACGTACACGGTGGTGCCGTAGGTCAGCACGGTGACGGCCGAACCCGGACGCACGATCGCGGCCACGTCCAGCGGCACGCTGTAGTAACCGTCCGGCACTTGCGCCTGCGGGTGTTTCGACCACGGCGTTACCGGGCGGTCGTGGTGGCCGTCGAACGGGCCGTTGTACAGGCGCTTGGGTTCGAGGAAGATCACCGGGTCGTCGTTTTCGATCGAGGCGATCAACAGGCCCTTGGCGTCATAGGGGTTGGACGGCATCACCGTGCGCAGGCCGCAGACCTGGGTGAACACCGCTTCGATACTCTGGCTGTGGGTCTGGCCGCCGTAGATGCCGCCGCCGCAGGGCATGCGCAGGGTCAACGGCGCGGTGAACTGGCCGGCCGAGCGATAACGCAGGCGTGCCGCTTCGGAGATGATCTGGTCGCTGGCTGGGTAGACGTAGTCGGCGAACTGGATTTCCGCCACCGGGCGCAGGCCGTAGGCGCCCATGCCCACCGCCACGCCGACGATGCCGCTTTCGGAGATCGGCGCGTCAAACACCCGCGAACTGCCGTACTTGTTCTGCAAGCCTTCGGTGCAACGGAATACGCCGCCGAAATAGCCGACGTCCTGGCCGAACACCACCACGTTGTCGTCACGCTCAAGCATCACGTCCATGGCCGAGCGAAGGGCCTGGATCATGGTCATGGTGGTGGTGGTCATGGCGGTTTCCAATTCGATGCTGTTGTTGTGATCGTTCATGTCAGACCCCCAACTCTTGACGCTGGCGCTTCAAGTGCTCCGGCATCTCTTTGTAGACGTCTTCGAACATGGTCGCGGCGCTTGGAATCTGGCCGCCGGCGAGGGTGCCGTACTGTTCGGCTGCTTTCTGCGCCTTGACCACTTCGGCCTCCAGTTCGGCACTGACCGTCGCGTGTTCCTCTTCGGACCACTGGCCGATCTTGATCAGGTGCTGCTTGAGGCGCGCAATCGGGTCGCCCAGGGGGAAGTGGCTCCAGTCGTCGGCGGGGCGGTACTTGGACGGATCATCCGACGTGGAGTGCGGGCCGGCGCGGTAGGTGACCCATTCGATCAGGGTCGGGCCGAGGTTGCGGCGCGCGCGTTCGGCGGCCCAGGCGGAAGCGGCGTACACCGCGATGAAGTCGTTGCCGTCCACGCGCAGGGAGGCGATGCCGCACCCGACGCCGCGTCCGGCGAAGGTGGTGGCTTCACCGCCGGCGATGGCCTGGAAGGTGGAGATGGCCCACTGGTTGTTGACCACGTTGAGAATCACCGGCGCGCGGTAGACGTGGGCGAAGGTGAGGGCGGTGTGGAAGTCCGATTCGGCAGTGGCGCCGTCGCCGATCCAGGCCGAGGCGATCTTGGTATCGCCCTTGATCGCCGAGGCCATGCCCCAGCCCACGGCTTGTACGAATTGGGTGGCAAGGTTGCCGGAAATGGTGAAGAAGCCAGCGTCTTTCACCGAATACATGATCGGCAGTTGCCGGCCCTTGAGCGGGTCGCGCTCGTTGGACAGCAGTTGGCAGATCAGGTCCACCAGCGGCACGTCGCGGGCCATCAGGATGCTTTGCTGACGATAGGTGGGGAAGCACATGTCGTCGATGTTCAAGGCCAGGGCCTGGGCGCTGCCGATGGCTTCTTCGCCGAGGCTCTGCATATAGAACGACATTTTTTTCTGACGTTGGGCGACCACCATGCGGTTATCGAAGATCCGCGTCTTGAGCATGGCACGCATGCCCCGGCGCAGGATCTCGACAGGCACGTCTTCAGCCCACGGACCGAGGGCCTGGCCCTGGTCGTCGAGCACGCGGATCAGGCCCTTGGCCAAATCGGCGGTGTCGGCGGGTTCTACGTCGATGCTGGGTTTGCGCACCAGGCCGGCGTCGGTCAGACGCAGGTAGGTAAAGTCAGTCTTGCAGCCTGGACGGCCCGAGGGTTCGGGAACGTGCAGGCGCAGTGGTGCATACGGCTGGTTCATGGCTTTCTACGCTCGATCTTGTGAATTTCTTGTAGTGGGCGCGCTAGCTGACCGTCATCCTCCGGGTAGGAGAAATCTTGTCCTACAACAATCATAGGCGGGGCGTAGAAGAATATTTATCTGTGTTTCGTTGCGCTCGGGCTCATTTGCGGATAAAAAAACTGCATAAACATAATAAACAGGTGATTTTGTCTCATGCGCAAACTGGACCGTACCGATATCGGCATTCTCAACGCCCTGCAGGAGAATGCGCGCATCACCAACGCCGACCTCGCCCGCTCGGTCAACCTGTCGCCCACGCCGTGTTTCAATCGGGTCAAGGCGATGGAAGAACTGGGCCTGATTCGCGACCAGGTAACCTTGCTCGATGCCGACCTGCTGGGGCTGCACGTCAACGTGTTTATCCATGTCAGCCTGGAAAAGCAGAACGAACTGGCCTTGCAGCAATTCGAAGGGGCGATTTCCGACCGGCCCGAGGTGATGGAGTGCTACTTGATGGCCGGCGACCCGGACTATTTGATCCGTGTGTTGGTGCCGACGATCCAGTCGCTGGAGCGTTTCATGATGGACTTTCTGACCAAAGTGCCAGGTGTTGCCAATATCCGCTCCAGCTTCGCTCTTAAACAAGTGCGCTATAAGACTGCGTTGCCACTGCCGCCGGATGGATTGATGGTCTGAGACAAGGTTCGCGGCGCAACGCAACTCATGCATTGCTCTTTATTGGCGCGCGCGCTTTTTAGTATTGACACCTGTCAATGTATGTTTTACCTGAGCGCTCTATTGTGTCGGCTACGTTCCCCATTCAAGTGGCCGGACAAGGCATGGAGAATCAGCCGCCAAGGTGCCGTGTACCCTACGACTTTAATCTGACTTCGCATTCTAAATATTGCCGCCTGGGCCGATTGACTTCCAACGCGCTTTGGGCTTCAGGCTGGATGAGTTTTGTTGTTTAGCTAAGTAATTAAAAAGAACGGGGTTTTTTTCTTGCATCATAAAAATTTCCTTGATCGCTCACGAATTTTTCACGCGTTATTAAACAAATTAGTTGCTATAAGCCACCTAACTAACAAGTCCACGTAAAAGGTGAATCGAGATGTCTATGAGATCCCTGAAATTGAATCTACGTACCACCCTTTGTTTCGGAGTGGTTTGCATTCTGCTGTTAATACAAGGGGGCATGACGCTGGTAAAAGTCGATTCCGTCTATTCTTCAACCGTTGAGATTGAAAACAACTGGCTGCCCAGTATTCGCCTGGCCGGAAGAATCGATTCAGCCCTGTTTAAGTTGCGTCTGGAGTTGCGCCGTTTTGCCATGGACAGTGCCCGGCAGGATCAAAGTTCACGGGATAGCCTTCAAAGTATCCGATCGGAGTTGATGAAGATCGCCCAGAGCTACGCTTCCATGGTGTCGAGCCCCGAGGAACAGGCCAAATATGACGAAGTCATGAGCAGTATTGGCACTTACAACCAGAAGATCGACGAGTTTCTGACACTCTCTACCACAGGCTCCTCCGCGCAGATCGCCGCTTATCTGAGCGACGTGCAAGCCCCCGTCGCCCTCAAGGCGCAGGACTCGATCAACGACCTGATCACCCTGAACGGGCGCGGCTCCAATGAGGCGGTGCGGATCGCCTCCAGCGAATACAACGCGACTCGTCTGTTTACCTGGGTGCTGATGGGCGCTTCAGTGCTGTTGACCGTGGTCGTCGCGAGCCTGTTTACCCGCAGTATCATTACCCCAGTGCGTGAGTTGCTGGTGTCGACCTCCAAGATCGCCGACGGTGATCTGCGCGTGGCCATCGCCGTCAACGGCAAGGATGAGCTGACGGAGCTGCAACAATCGACTGCCGCGATGCAGATGAACCTCAAAACCACTTTGCAGCACATCTCCGAAGCCTCCGGGCAGTTGGCCTCGGCTGCCGAAGAGATGAGTTCGATTACCCGTGAGTCCAGCGCCGGTATCGAGCGCCAGAGCATGGAAACCGACCAGGCCGCCACGGCGGTCAATGAGATGACTGCGGCGGTGGAAGAAGTCGCGCGCAATGCCGTCTCGGCCTCCCAGTCGACCCAGGACTCCCAACGCTCGGCCCAAATCGGCCAGGAGCGTGTGACCCAGACCATCGCGTCGATTGAAAAACTCAGCGCCACCGTGCAGCAGACCGGTATGGAAGTCGAAGGCCTGGCCAAGCAGGCCCAGGACATCGCACGGGTGGTGGAAGTGATCCGCTCGATTGCCGAACAGACCAACCTGCTGGCGCTGAACGCCGCCATCGAAGCGGCGCGGGCCGGCGAGCAAGGCCGAGGGTTTGCGGTGGTGGCCGATGAAGTGCGGGCGCTGGCTCACCGGACCCAGACCTCGACCCAGGAAATCGAGCAGATGATCGCGAAGATCCAGGTCTGTTCCAACGAGGCGGTGTCGTCGATGACCATGAACCGCAGCGAAGCGGTGGACTCGCTGAAAATCGCCCACGAAGCAGGCCAGGCCATCACCCAGATCACCGAAGCGATTGCCGACATCAACGACCGGAACCAGTTGATCGCGACGGCCTCCGAAGAACAGGCGCATGTGGCGCGCTCCGTCGACCAGAACCTGATCAGCATTCGCGACCTGTCGATCCAGAGTTCGTCGGCCGCCGGGCAAACGTCGATTGCCAGCCACGAACTGTCGAAGCTGGCGATGGATCTCAAGCAGATTGTGGCTCAGTTCTCCATCGCGTGAACCCGCGACGCAGGTGGCCGGTTGAGCGCGTTCAGAGCTGATTGAGCGGGATCTTCAGGTACACCACCCCATTCTCTTCGGGCGGCGGCAGATTCCCCGCCCGCACATTCACCTGGATCGCCGGCAGCAGCAGTGTCGGCATCCCCAGCCCGGCATCGCGCTGGGTCCGCATCTGCACAAACGCCGCTTCATCCACCCCGTCATGCACATGGATATTGCCCGCGCGCTGCTCGGCCACGGTGGTCTGGCACCGGGCCTCACGGCCTTGTGGCGGGTAGTCGTGGCATACGTACAGTCGCGTCTGCGGCGGGAAGGCCAGGAGCTTGCGCATCGACGCATACAGCTGGTGTGCATCGCCACCGGGGAAGTCGCAGCGGGCGGTGCCGACGTCGGGCATGAACAGGGTGTCGCCGACCAGGATCAGTTGATCGTCGATCAGGTAGGCCATGTCCGCCGGGGTGTGGCCGGGCACGTGCAAGGCCTGGGCCTTCAAGTTGCCGATAGGGAAGATTTCATCCGGGGCGAACAGGTGGTCGAACTGCGAACCGTCGACGCGAAATTCCGGCTCCAGGTTGAACAGGTGCTTGAACACGTGCTGCACCTTGCTGATGGCCTGGCCAATGGCGATCTTGCCGCCCAACGTCCGGCGCAGGTAAGGCGCGGCGGACAAATGGTCGGCATGGGCGTGGGTTTCCAGCAGCCATTGCACCTGCAAGCGATGTTCGCGCACGTAGGCGATCACCTTGTCGGCCTGGCGTGTGTCGGTGCGCCCGGAGGCCGGGTCGTAATTGAGCACCGAGTCGACGATGGCGCAGGGGCCATCGTCGGCCTCATGCACCACATAGGTGTAGGTCGACGATGCCTCGTCCAGAAAAGCCTGAATCAACGCGGGCATGGGCGGCGGTCCTTGGTGGCGGGCTGCGGGTTACATTCGCAATGTGTCCCACATGGACTTGGCAGATTAAGGGAAAAAAACGCTGCGAGGCAAAGGGTCGACCTGTAACAGGACATGATACGGTCTTTCGGCATGTTGTTCAGGGTCGGTCTTACACCCTAAGTGCCGCGTCTGTGAACGGGCCGGTCTTACACCGAATTTGCCGAGCCCCCGCTGCCCGTCCAAAGCACCCTGAAATTGGCGCCAAGGCAGCGTAGGCCGTGGCCTGGCAGCTTTCGATAATCGCCTCCGACATCATGTCCCCGTTGCGGAGCGCACCATGCATAACAATAAGAAACTCCCCCTGCGTCTGTTGCCTGTGTTTCTCGTCGGCCTGGGCCTGAGCCCGTTCGCCAGCGCCGAAATCATGCTGTACGACAAAGACGAAACCACCTTCTCCACCGATGGCTACATCAACGCCTTCTACGTCAACAGCAACGTAGACCGCGCCGGTGACCAATACGACCGCCGCCAGGCCCGGGTGAAGATGGGCTTTTTGCCCAACTACCTGGGCTTCAACATGACCAAGCAGGCCGACGACCTCAAGCTCGGCGCCCGTGCCTCGTTCTGGGTGACCATCAACGACAGCCAGACCAACGGCACCGACACTGCCATCGATGTGCGCCAGTTCTACGGCACAGTGGCCAACCCGGAGTGGGGCGAAGTGCTGATCGGCAAGGACTTCGGCCTGTTCGCCCGCTCCAACATCCTGCTCGACGAATTGCTCGCGGGCTACGGCCAGGTCAGCGACAGCCTCGGCCTGGTCGACGGCGGCGGGGTTTCGTTCGGCAATATCGGCAGCGGCTATCCATACCCGTTCCCGACCTCGCAGATCACCTACCGCACCCCGGTGATGGACGGCCTGCGTGTTGCCGTCGGCATCCTCGACCCGGTCGATACCAACGACAGCAGCCCCCAAGGCAAGGCCTACCAGAAAAACCCGCGTACCGAGAGCGAGATCACCTACCAGTTCGACCTGGGCGGGGCGAAGATCTACAGCTGGCTCAACGGCAGCTACCAGACCTCGGACAACACCGATTCCAACGTCGACAGCGTCACCTCCAAAGGCGTGGGCTACGGCGTGCAGGCGAAAATGGGCGGCCTGTCCCTGACCGGCTCGGGCTTCCAGGCCAAGGGCATCAACCCGTTCTTCACCAACAATGCCGGCGAAGCGACCCTGCGCAATGTCGACAGCAACGGCTACCTGCTGCAAGGCTCCTACAAGCTGGGCAAGAACCGCCTGGCGCTATCGTATGGCAAGACCAAGGACGACGGCAACGGCGTGGTGGGCAGCGGCGCCGACTATGACACCCGTGGCATTGCGCTGTTTCACGACGTGAACGACAACCTGAAGCTGGTCGCTGAATACAACCAGTTCCAGATCAAGGGGCATGACACCAGCGCACAAAATGAAGACACCGACACCTTCGCCGTCGGTGCCGTACTCACCTGGTAAAACCTGAAACGCCATCCAAGTGTGGGAGAGGGCCTGTGGTGTTGTTTACACCCCGAACGGATCCATCAACTTCCTCTGCTTAGTGGCCAATGCATTGAAGACCTGCCCTGGTCTTTAAGTGGTACGCGGTCAAAATGTGGGAGGGGGCTTGCCCCCGATGGCGGTGGTTCAGTTGGCTCATTTGTAGCTGATCCACCGCCATCGGGAGCAAGCTCCCTCCCACATTTGATTACCTGCACCTCGAGCGTCTCATCCCATCGCATCCCCCCACCCAGTACCCAAGTAGCATAGGTTCCGCCCCCCCCAGCCTTCGTACACTCATGCCTCAGAGCGGAGAGTCGACGATGCACAACCATGAAGGCGTAGTCAGTGCCATGTCTCTGGCCACCGATGCCGGGCAGGCCGCCGAAGAATTGGCCGAGCAACTGCTGCATCCGTACCTGGGCTTCGTGCTGTTTTTCTGCTCGGCTTCCTACGACCTGCAGGCGCTCGGCCAAGCCCTGCAACGTTGTTTCGGCAATGTGCGCCTCGTCGGTTGCACCAGCGCCGGCGAGATCACACCCCAAGGCTACGGGCGCAATTGCGTGACGGCGATGGGCTTTAACCACGCGCATTTTTCGATTGCCACCGAACTGATCGACCAGGTGGAACACTTCAGCCTGATCGACGCCCAGCACATGGTCGAACGCCTGGTGGGCGGCTGTCGCAGCAACACCCTGGCGCCGATCAAGGGCAACACCTTCGCCCTGACCTTGCTCGACGGCCTGTCCAGCCGTGAAGAAATGGTGCTCGCGGCCCTCAGCGCGGCGCTCGGCGATATCCCGCATTTCGGCGGCTCGGCCGGCGACGACAATTACCTCACGCACACCCACGTGTATTTCAACGGTGTGTTCCACAGCGGCGCGGCCGTGGTGGTGCTGGTCAATACCTGGCTGGACTTCGAGGTGTTCACCACCCACCACATTCTGCCGCGTGCGGAAAAACTCGTGGTGACCGGCGCCGACAGCCCGTCGCGGCGAGTGTTCGAGCTCAACGCCGAGCCCGCCGCGGAGGAGTACGCGCGGCACATCGGCGTGGCCGTGGCCGATCTCGACCACCGCGTCTTCGCCGCGCACCCGCTGGCGGTACGTATCCACGACCAGTACTACGTCAGGGCGATCCAGCAGGTGCATGACGACCTGAGCCTGAGTTTCTACTGCGCCGTGGAAAACGGCATCGTCCTCACGGTGATGACACCCGGGCCGATCCTGCCGAACCTGGTAACCCTGTTCGACGGCCTGCAATCGCGCCTCGGCGAGCTGCTGCTGACCATTGGCTGCGACTGCTTCCTGCGCCGCCTGGAGCTGGAAGACAGCGGCACCCTGGAGCAGATCGGCGGCTTCCTGCGCGACCAGCGGGTGATGGGGTTCAACACCTACGGAGAACAGTTCAATGGCATGCATATCAACCAGACCTTCACCGGCGTCGCCATTGCCCGAGGGCGAGCCCCAGGATCGCAATGAACTGTTGGCCGAGCTGGCGCGGCTACGCCTGGACAACTACAAGCTGACGCGGATCAACGCGGCGCTGATCGAGCGCATCGAGTCCGGGGTGACCCAGGGCAACGACCCCTACACCACGTTCCAGCACTCGGTGGTGCTCGCCGAACAAGTGCGCGAGCGCACCGACGCGCTGAACCAGGCGATGGCCGAACTGCGCGCCAGCAACCACTTGCTGATCAACGCCCGCCTGCGCGCCGAAACCCTGCGCCGCGAGCAGGCCGCGGCGCAAAAGGCGCAGGAGAGCGAGCGCTGGATTCGCCTGATCACCGACCATGTGCCGGCGCTGATCGGCTACCTGAATGCCGACCTGGTGTATGAGTTCACCAACAAGGTCTATGAAGAATGGTACTGCTGGCCGCGGGGCATGATGCTCGGCCAGAGCCTGCGCGAAGTCCACAGCGAACAACACTGTCAGCGCCTGGATGCCTACGTCTCGCGGGCGCTGGCGGGGGAGAGCGTGACCTTCGAATTCGCCGAAACCAACATCAACAACCAGGAGCGCTACATGCTGCGCTCCTACGTGCCCAACCGCCTGGCCAGTGGCGAAGTGGTGGGGATCTTTGTGCTGATCCGCGACATCACCGAGCGCCGGCGCACCGCCGAAGCCTTGCACCAGGCCTATCAGAACCTGGAGCTGCGCGTCGCCCAGCGCACCTCGGAACTGACCTCGCTGAACGACCAGTTGCTGCGCGAAATCGACGAGCGCCGCCGCGTGGAATCGCGCCTGCGCGAAGCCAAGCTCGAAGCCGAGCAGGCCAACCTGTCGAAAACCAAATTCCTCGCCGCCGTCAGCCACGACCTGTTGCAACCGCTGAACGCCGCGCGGCTGTTCACCGGCGCCTTGCTCGAACGCCGTGAACCCCAGGCCAATGAAACCCTGGTGCGCAACGTGAGCAACTCGTTGGAAGACGTGGAAAACCTGTTGGGCACCCTGGTTGATATTTCCAAGCTGGATGCTGGGGTGATCAAAGCCGATATCGCCCCGTTCGCCCTCAGCGAGCTGCTCGACAACCTCGCCGTCGAATTCACCCAACTGGCGCGCAGCGAAGGCCTGGAGTTGCACTTCGTCGGCTGCTCGGCGCTGGTGCGCAGCGATATCCAGCTGCTGGCGCGGATTCTGCGCAACCTGCTGAGCAATGCGATTCGCTACACCTACTCGGGACGCGTGGTGCTGGGCTGCCGCCGCCAGCACCAGCGCTTGTCGATCCAGGTCTGGGACAGCGGCATGGGCATTGCCGAAGATCGCCTGGAGGAAATTTTCCAGGAGTTCAAACGCGGCGATGTGCAGCGGCGCGACCAGGATCGCGGGTTGGGCCTGGGCCTGGCCATCGTGGAAAAAATCGCCGGCATCCTCGGCCATCGCATCACCGTCAAGTCGTGGCCGGGCAAGGGCTCGATGTTCGCGGTGGACGTGCCCTTGAGCGCCACCGCGCCCAAATCGCTGCCGCAGCCGTCCATGAGCGAACCGATGCTGGAGCGCCTGCAAGGCGCGCGGGTGTGGGTGCTGGATAACGACGCAGCGATCTGCGCCGGAATGCGGACCTTGCTGGAGGGGTGGGGCTGCCGGGTGGTCACCGCGTTATCGGAACAAGACCTGGCGCGGCAGGTGGACAACTATCACGCCGAGGCCGACCTGCTGATCGCCGATTACCACCTGGACGATGAGCAGAACGGCGTCGACGCCGTGGCACGCATCAACGCCCGGCGCGCCAGCCCGATCCCGGCCATGATGATCACCGCCAATTACAGCAACGAACTGAAGCTGCAGATCCGCGAACTGGGGCACACCTTGATGCACAAGCCGGTGCGGCCGATGAAGCTCAAGACCGCGATGAGCCACCTCTTAGGTAAATGACCACCGAACGCTCCTCAAACAGCGATCAAACAGAGGTCCAGAGATCCAGAGATCCAGAGATCCAGAGATCAAATGGAGATCCAATGTGGGAGGGGGCTTGCCCCCGATAGCTGACTGTCAGTCACTGCACCTATAACTGATCCACCGCTATCGGGGGCAAGCCCCCTCCCACACAAGCCCCACACAAGCCCCACACAAACCCCTTCCCACAAGCGTTCTATGCGCTTTCCGAAAGATCAGCGACGCAGATAAGAACCAAAATCAATATCCCCTGCGCTCAAAATCGCCTGCACCCGATTATGCACATTCAACTTGCGCAAAATCGCCGACACATGGGCCTTCACCGTGGTCTCGGCGATCTCCAGGGTGTAGGCAATCTGCTTGTTCGACTCGCCCTTGGTCATCCGCTCCAGCACCAGCAACTGCTTGCGGGTCAACGCCTGCAGCAATTCCGGAGCGAAGCCCGGGTTTTCGTTCAGGCGCCGGTGGGTGCCGGGTTTCTGGGTGCGGATGATATCCGGCGGCAGGTACACATTGCCGTTGAGAATCTGCTGGATCGCCTCGGTCATTTGCTGGCGCGGCGACGACTTGGTGATAAAACCGACGGCGCCATAGGTGATGGCCTGCAGCACGATTTGCTTGTCTTGCTCGGCGGACACGATCACCACCGGGATGGTCGGCGATTCGTTGCGCAGGTTGATCAGGCCATTGAGACCGTGCATGCCGGGCATGTTCAGGTCGAGCAGGATCAGATCGAGGTCGTCGTGTTCCTGGGTCAGCGCCAGGGCGCTGTCCAGGTCGGCGGTCTCCATCACTTCGCTGCCAGGGAAACCATCGCTGATGACGTTATGAATCGCTTCGCGAAACAGTGGGTGATCATCGGCAATCAGGATTTTGTACATGGCCGTTCACCTTTCTTATTGTGGTTATTCAAATGGCTCGGGTTGCGCCACCGACACCGGCAGCTTCGCCGCTTCCCAGGCATCCAGGCCATCGCGATACCAATACACAGAGGTATAGCCCAGGTTGGCGGCACGTTTTACCGCGTTCCAACTCAGCCAGCAATCGGAGCGGCAATAGAAGACCAATGGTCGTGCCAGGTTGCCGCCGCTGTAGGTGTACAGGTGGCGCACGAAATAGCTTTGCCACTCCGGCGTGAGGTCGCCGTCGCCGGTGTTGGCCAGCCAACGGCTGCCGGGCAGGTTGGCGTGGGGCTGGTCTTCGATGAAGCGGCCTTGCAGCCACTGGCGGCGATACGTATCGATCAGCACCGGGGCTGGGGTTTGGGTCAGCAGGGCTTGCAGGGCAGGGGTGTCGATGATCGTCGCGCCCTGCACATGATCGGGCGTGGGGCTGCGATACAGGCTGATGCGATAGCCGTCGGCGGAAAATAATGCGGTATCGGCCTGTACGTTGGCGGCAAACAGGCACAGCAGCGCCAACAAGGGCAGTCGGGCAGGCAGCATGGCAGGGCGATCCTTATCGTTATGCGCCCATTACACGTGAGTCCCGAGCCCTTGGGAATGCGACGATAGACAGGAAAACCAGTACTAAAGTAGTAGTTTTTGCCGCCCTCAGCCTTTTTTGCGCAACGCTGCATGCTGGGGGTTGAAGGTCAACACCGCCAACACCGCGAACAATACGGTCAAGCCCAGGCACACCGCGAGGGCCAGGCCGGCGAAGCGTTCATACAGGGCAAAGCGCACCAGCTCGACGGCGTGGGTGAAGGGGTTGATTGCGCACAGCCAATACAACCACTCGCTGGAGTCGCGCATCTTCCACAACGGGTACAGCGCCGACGATATGAAAAACAGCGGGAAGATCACGAAATTCATCACCCCGGCAAAGTTCTCCAGTTGGCGGATCGCGTTCGACAGCAGCAAACCCAGCGCGCTCAGCATCAAGGCCACCAGCAGCAAGGCCGGCAGGGCGATCAACAGCCCCATGGCCGGCGGTTGCACGCCGTAGACCCAGGCGATCGCCAGGAACCCGTACACCTGCAACAGTGAAATCAGCGCGGTGGCGAGCAACTTGCTGCACAGCAAAAACGTGCGCGGCAGCGGGCTGGTCAGCAGCACGCGCATGCTGCCCATCTCGCGGTCGTAGACCATCGACAGCGAACCCTGCATGCCGTTGAACAGCAGGATCATGCAAGCCAGCCCCGGGATGATGTAGACCTCATAGGGAATGTAGGTGTCGTAGGGTTCGATCACCGAGATACCCAGCGCGGCGCGGAACCCGGCGGCGAACACCAGCAGCCACAACAGCGGGCGCACCAGGGCGCTGAGAAACCGCGTGCGCTGCAATACAAAGCGCAGCCACTCGCGCAGCACGATGCCGCGCAAGCATTGCCAGTAAGCGTTCATGCCGGGGCTCCCGTCGTTGTGGGGCGGGTCAGGCGCGCAAAGACGCTGCCGAGGTCGCCACCCTGTTCGAGGATCAGCGCATCGACCTGCCCGCTGGCCACCAAGCGGCCCTGGTGCAGGATCATCAACGCATCGTCGGGTTGCACTTCATCGAGCAGGTGAGTGGTCCACAGCACACTGATGCCTTGCTCAAGGCACAGGTTGCGCACGTGCTGGTTCAGCGCCAGGCGGCTGGCGGGGTCGAGGCCGACGCTGGCTTCATCCAGCAGCAGCAAGCGCGGTTCATGCAACAACGCCCGGGCGATTTCCACGCGGCGCCGGTGCCCGCCGTTGAGTTCGCGGACTTTTTCGCGGCGCCGCTCGGTGAGGGCCTGGCGCGCCAGCTCGGCGGCGACGCGCACGTCGGTCTGGCGCCGCGACAAACCGTGCAGCGCGGCGTGATAACGCAGGTTCTGTTCGACGCTCAAGTCCAGGTCCAGGGTGCTTTGCTGGAACACCACCCCCAGTTGCGTGAGGGCTGCGCGCGGTGCATCGCGCAGGGAGTGGCCGCCGACGCGGATGTCGCCGCTTTGCAGGTCGTACAAGCGCGTGAGCAGGGCGATCAAGGTCGACTTGCCGGCGCCGTTGGGCCCCAGCAACGCGGCGAACCGCCCCGGTGCCAGGCTGAAACTCACCTCGTGCAAGGCCTGGCGCGCGCCATAGGCGAAGCTCAGGTCGCGCACCTCCAGGGCGTTCATGGCGTGACCACCACGCCCCATGGATAACGCCCGACCTTCACCGACTTGAGCACCTTGAGGCTGTCCACATCGATCACCGACACGTCGCCGCTGACGCCATTGGTGGCCAGCAACTGTTTTTCGTCCGGGGTAAATGCCATCTGCCACACGCGGCGGCCTACCAGCAGGTAGTCGAGGATCTCGAAGGTCTTGGCGTCGATCACTGCCACATGGTTGGCCGGGCCCAGGGCGACAAAGGCGTACTTGCCGTCGGAACTGAGCTTGATCCCCACCGGCTGCACCTTGTCCGGGTGGACGCCCTTGATCTTGAACGTCAGGGTTTTGAGGATCGCGCGGCTGGCCACATCGAGAATGGTCACGGTGCCGCCGATCTCCGCCGAGGCCCACAGCTGCGAGCCATCGTGGTTGAACTCGACGAAGCGCGGGCGCTGGTCCACCAGGGTGCTGTCGACCAGGGTCTGGGTGCTGGTGTCGATCCAGTGCAGCATGTTCGTGGTTTCGCTGGTGTTCACCGCCCACTTGCCGTCCGGGCTCACGGCCATGCCTTCGGGCTCTACGCCGACGTTGATCTGGCCTAGCACCTTGGAGGTCTCGGTGTCGATCACGGTGACCAGTGCATCGTCTTCGTTGGACACATACAGCCAGCGGTCATTGGGGTGCAGGGCGAACTGCTCGGGGTCTTTGCCGGAGGGCAGCTCCTTGATGATCTTGCGCGTGGCCACGTCCATCACCTGCACGCGGTCCGAGTCGCTGGCGCAGATGTACAGCAGCTTTTTGTCATGGGACAGCAGCAGGCCCCGCGGGCGCTGGCCGACCTTGAGCGTGTCGGTGACTTGCAGGGTCTGCATGTCGATCAGGCTGAGGGTGTTGTCTTTCTCGTTGGAGACCCAGGCGGTGCTGGCCACGGCGTGCCCGGCGGCAAGCAGCAGGGCGCATGAGAGCAGGGTGCGGCGCATGGCGGATTCCTTATTATTGTGAGTAGGGGAGCGATCAAGGGAAGCGGCAGGTCACCTCGGGTTTGTCGTAGCCCAGGCTGTCCATTTCGTTGAAAGGATGCAGGAAACCGTCCTGAGGCGAGGTGCTGACCAGGGCGCGGGGTTGCACGATGGGGATCGGTTGGCGCAGTTGGCCGTTCCACGGGCGATAGCTGAGCTTGCGGCCCTTGAAGCCGTCCAGCGGCAGTTGCTCGCTGATCTCCAGTTGGCGGATGGTCATCGGGTCGACCTGGCGCAGCTTGTTCACCGCACTGGCAACGCTGCGCACGGCCATCCAGGCGGCGAAGTCGCGGTCGTTCATCCAGCGCCCGGCCAGGGCCTCGAAGCGTTTTTGCAATTGCGCGGCGCCGTAGGTTTCGACGGTCTTGTGCCAGCCGGTGGGCGTCAGGCCCTGGGTGCCGGCGACGGGGCGCGGGTACCAGGTCTGGTAGGGCACGTACTCGCCGAAGTCGCCGCGCTCGTCCGCCACCAGCACCACGTCGTATTCGGCGGTCTGGGTGAACAGCGGCATGTCTGCCTGGGCGCTGCGGCGTTGGTCGTTATCGAAGCGCCAGGCTTTCTCCGCCACCAGATGCACGCCGAAGCGCTTGGCGGCGCGGCGCAGGGCGGCGGCGTAGGCCTGGTCATCCTCGGTGGGGCCGACGATCAGCAGCGCCTTCTGCCATTTGCGCACCACCAGAAATTGCGCCAAGGCATCGGCGAGCATGGCGCGGCTGGGCAGCGTGTGCAGCACGTTGCCCAGGCAGTCGGTGCTGCGCAGGCTGTCATCGGGGCTGCCGGCGTTGAACAGCAGGCTGTCGGGCAGGGCCGCGCTGAGCTGGCGCAGGCTGGCGGCGGGGGCGTTGACCACGAACAGGCGCAGGCCCTGATCGTGCTGGGCCTGGGCGGCGGCGAGCAGGGCGTCGGGGCTGTCCACCGTGGCGCTGGTCAGGCTGTAGCGTTGGTTGAGAAAGGCGCCGGTGCTGTTGCTGTCGATGATCGCCAGCTCCGCACCGCGTTGCCCGGCGTCGGTGGGCTCGGGGATCACATTCGACAGCAGCGGCCCAGGGTCGGGCCGATAGCCCAGGTAGCCGATCTGCACCGCCAACGGCGCCTCGGCGGCCTGGCTGGCAGTGGCCACCCCGGCGGCGCAGGCAATCGCCAGCAGGTAGAGCACGGCGTAGGGGGCGAGCTGGCGCATAAGGCACTCCATGTCAGGTAGCGCCAGCATAGGAAGCCTTATGTCTGCTGCAAATATGCAGAAAGTACCGCTGAGCCAGTACCAAGGTAGTAGCCCCGCGCAGGTGGCGCGGTCTTAGCATGGGTTACCCCCACCGTGTCCATCCGGGAGATGAACGATCATGCAAATCCTCAAGGCGCTGCTTTTGCCGTTCCTGCTGATCGTGAGCCTGATCGGCGTCGACAAGCTGCACGCACCACGCCCGGCGCTGAGCGTGCCCGCCGGCGTGGCGCACTAGGTATGTCGGCACTGTGGCGCATCAACCTGTGGGTGTGCGGTTTCTTCGCTTTGGTCACCTGCGCCTGCACCGCGCTGTTGCTGCATCAGGCCCTGACGGATGTGGAGCGTGAGCTGCAATCGGCCGAAGCGGTGGTGCATTACCTCAGCGCAACCGCCGAGCGCGACCCGGCCAGCCTGCAACCGCATCTCACCGCCAGCCTGCGCCATGTGCGCGTGCATTGGCTGGCCCCCGACGAGACCTTGCCGGCGCCGCTGCCGTCCGGCCTGGACGCCTGGCTCGGGCGCCTGCTGTTTGCCGAGGCGCGGCGCAGTGCCCAGGTGCTGGACCTGCCGGACGGCCGACGCGTGTCCATCGCCGTCGACCCGCGGGATGAGATCGATGAAGTCTGGGACTCCCTGCAACAACTGTTGAGCCTGTGCGCCCTGGCCCTGGCCCTGAGCCTGCTGACCATCCGCTGGGCGGTGCGCCGTGGCATGGGCGTACTCGACGAACTGCTGCGCGCCTTGCAACAGGTGTGCGCCGGCCAGCTCAATGTGCGCCTGCGCAGCGCAGGATCACCCGAAGCGCGGCAACTGGCGCTGCATTTCAACCGCATGACCGACGCCCTGGAGCAGGCGCACACCGACAATACCCAACTGACCCAGACCCTGATGGCGGTGCAAGAGCAGGAGCGCAACCACCTGGCCCAGACCCTGCACGATGACCTCGGCCAATACCTGGCCGGCATTCGCGCCCAGGCCTGCCTGTTGCGTCTGGTCACCGACCAACCGCAATTGCTCGCGCGCACGGTGGCGCAACTGGAGGATCACTGCGATCACTTGCAGCAAGGCTTTCGCGCACTGGTCCACGACCTGTACCCGGTGGCCCTGCAGCACCTGCCGCTGGCCGAGGCGTTCGCGATGCTGGTGACGCAGTGGCAGGCCAGCCATGGCATCGATTGCCGGCTGCGGGTCAGCGCGGACCTGCCGGCGTTGTCCGGGGCGAGCAAGACGCACCTCTATCGCCTGCTGCAGGAAGCCCTGACCAATATCGTGCGGCATGCCGATGCCAGCCAGGTGCGCGTGCGCCTGCATCGTCACGGTTCGCGCCTGCGCCTGTGGGTGCGCGATAACGGTTGCGGCGCACAAACGCCGCAGCGTCCCGGCGTCGGCCTGTATTCGATGTACGAACGCGCGCGCTGCCTGGGCGGCGAACTGACAATCCTCAGCCACCCCGGCGTCGGTTGGGCGCTGGCGTTGAACATGCCATTGGAGGCCTCATGAATATTCTGTTGGTGGACGACCATGCGGTGGTGCGCCAAGGCTATGCCAGCCTGTTGCGTGCACTGTTGCCGGCCATCGAAGTGCGCGAAGCGGCCAGCGGCGAAGAGGCCTTGAGCCGGGTCCAGGAAGCACTGCCGCATTTGGTGATCATGGACTTCGGCCTGCCCGGCATCAGCGGCCTGGAAACCACGCGCCGCCTGCGCCAGCGCCTGCCGCAACTGCGCGTGCTGTTCTTCAGCATGCACGACGAACTGCCGCTGGTGCGCCAGGCCCTGGAAGCCGGCGCCTCGGGCTACCTGACCAAAAGCTCGGCGCCCGAGGTGCTGATCGAAGCAGTGCGGCGCGTCCTCGACGGCCACGCCTATATCGAACAGTCCCTCGCCACCCAACTGGCCTACACGCCAAGCGACCAACGCTTGCAAGGCATGACCCCGCGTGAGCTGGAGATTTTCCTGATGCTGGCCAGAGGCACGCCGACCCGAGTGATTGCCGACCAGTTGAATATCAGCAGCAAGACCGTGTCCAACCACCTGACCCTGCTCAAGAGCAAATTGCAGGTCAGTTCCCATGCCGAACTGGTCCACCTGGGAATCGACCTCGGCGTGGTGCGCGTAGCGGGCTGATCCCCCCCGTGTACCCCTGTTACCACTGTAGGAGCGAGCTTGCTCGCGAAAATCGTCAACGATAACGCGAAAAACCAGACCCCCCGCGGCGCTCTCGGGTTTTTCGCGAGCAAGCTCGCTCCTACAAAAGTTACCGATCAGTACCCATGCCTAGCGCGGGCACCTAGACCCCACTGTAGGAGCGAGCTTGCT
>NZ_JALJRR010000027.1:0-85525 GCF_024519615.1 Pseudomonas sp. Pse79 | reverse complement strand
CTCCGGTTTCAAACGTAAAGGATGTCTCCGGTCTGTACCGGGGCAAGCCCCCTCCCACAGTTTTGACTGTATTCCAAGTCAGTTTTTGACTGCACTCCAATCAGTTTTTGACTGCACCCTCAATCAGACCGGTTGCAGCTTTTGCTCGAACACTGAAACCCCATCCAGATCACGCAGCATCACCGTCAACTCCGCCGTCTGCCCATCGATCTGCACTTCGCCGAAAAACTGGAAACCGGCAAACGGCGAGGTGTTCTGCGCCGGCGGTGCTTTCTCGAACACCACCTGCGGACCAAAGGTTTTATCCAGCGGATTGGGCCCGAAGCTCCCCGCATTCAACGGCCCCGCGACAAACTCCCAGAACGGCTCGAAGTCCTGGAACGCCGCCCGATCCGGGTGGTAGTGATGCGCCGCGCAGTAATGCACATCCGCCGTCAACCACACATGGTTGCGCACCTGCTGCACGCGCAGAAACCCGAGCAGCTCGGCGATTTCCAACTCGCGCCCTTGCGCCGGGCCGGGGTCGTTGTTGGCGATCGCTTCCCAGCGCGGCACGCCCGGGCTGACTTCGCCGTCGGGCACGCCGAGGCCGATCGGCATGTCGGCGGCGATCACCTTCCATTGGGCCTGGGACGCCTTGAGTTCGCGCTTGAGCCAGTCCAGTTGCTCTCGGCCGAGGAAGGGTTTGGCGCCGCCCAGGTTGTCATCGTTGGGCCCGCGATAGCTGCGCATGTCGAGCACGAACACATCCAGCAGCGGGCCGTAACTGAGCTTGCGATAAATCCGCCCGCCGCCGTCGGCGCTTTGCCGACGCATGGGTGAATATTCCAGCCAGGCCTGACGCGCATGGCCGACCAGGGTGTTGATGTCCTTGGTCTGGTAACGCTCATCGAGCTGCTTGCTCGGCGACCAGTTGTTCACCACTTCGTGGTCGTCCCACTGCCAGATCTGCGGCACTTCGGCGTTAAAGCGCCGCACGTTTTCATCCAGCAGGTTGTAGCGGTAATTGCCGCGATACTCATCGAGGGTTTCAGCGACTTTGCTCTTGGCCTCGGTGGTGATGTTGCGCCAGATGCGCCCGCCTTCGGTGGTCAGTTGCGCCGGCACCGGGCCGTCGGCGTAGATGGTGTCGCCGCTGTGGATAAAAAAGTCCGGCAGGCGCAGGCGCATGGCTTCGTAGATCCGCATGCCGCCGATGTCCGGGTTGATGCCGAAGCCTTGGCCGACGGTGTCGCCGCTCCACACAAAACGAATATCGCGACGCTGTTGCGGCACGCTGCGCAGGTGGCCGAACCAGGGCTCGCTGGCGACGCCGGTCTGGGCGTCTTCGAACTGCACGCGGTAGAAAATCGCCTGGTCGGCGGGCAGGCCGGTGAGTTCGACGCGGGCGGTAAAGTCGCTGCGGTTGTCGGCCAGCGGCGAGACGAATCGACGTGGGTTGCTGAACACACTGCGGGTGTCCCATTCCACCACCATCCGCGCCGGGCGGTCGCTGCGGCTCCAGATCATCGCGCGGTCGCCGAGCAGGTCGCCGGACTGCACGCCATCGGTGAGTTGCGGCCGGTCCTTCACCGACGCAATCACCGCCGGTGCCAGCCCCGGCAGCAACAGGCCCGCGCCGACGGCTTGCATCACGCGGCGACGGCCGAGATCGAAATGGCTCATGCAGATGCCCTCTTAAGTATCAAAAGGGCAACTAGAACACGCAGGGATGAAGCCGATATGACACCGCCTTCAAAGCCTTGCAGATCCTAATGTGGGAGGGGGCTTGCCCCCGATGGCGGTGGGTCAGTCCATTCATGGGTGACTGACACATCGCCATCGGGGGCAAGCCCCCTCCCACATGTTCAACGGTGTCAGGCTTGGGCGGGTGTGACCGCCAGTTCCACCGCTTCCGGGCGTTTGATCAGCGCATACACCAACCCCGTCAACACGCTACCGGCGGCAATCGCCAGCAAGTACAGCAGCGCATGGTTCATCGCATTCGGGATCACCAGCACAAACAAGCCGCCGTGGGGTGCGGCCAGTTTGCAGCCGAAGTACATCGACAGCGCACCGGTCAACGCGCCACCGGCGATGCTGGCCGGGATCACCCGCAGCGGGTCCTTGGCAGCAAACGGGATCGCGCCTTCGGAGATAAAGCACAGGCCCAGAATCATCGCGGCCTTGCCGGCCTCGCGTTCGGTCTGGGCAAACTTGCGCCGGGCCAGGAAGGTCGCGATGCCCATGCCGATCGGCGGCACCATGCCGGCCGCCATGGTCGCCGCCATCGGCGCACCGCTGGACGCCGCCAGCAAGCCGACAGAGAACGCATACGCGGCCTTGTTGATCGGCCCGCCCAGGTCAACGCACATCATGCCGCCGAGCAGGATGCCGAGCAGCACGGCATTGGTGGTGCCCATCGTGCTGAGGAAGTCGGTCAGCCCGGTGAGCAGCCGCGCCACCGGCGGGCCTACCAGGTAGATCATCGCCAGGCCCGTGAACAGGCTCGCCAGCAACGGGATGATCAGGATCGGCTTGAGCGGCTCCAGGCTTTGCGGCAGGCGCACCGCGCCGGTGATCAGCTTGACGCAGTAACCGGCGAGGAAACCGGCAATAATCCCGCCGATAAAGCCCGCGCCCAACGTCCCGGCCAGCAAGCCGCCGATCATGCCGGGGGCCAGGCCGGGGCGGTCGGCAATCGAATAGGCGATATAGCCCGCGAGCAGCGGCACCATGAGCATGAAGGCCTGGTCGCCGACGGTTTTCAGCGCCGCCGCCAGGGTGCCTTTTTCTTCAAAGGCATGGATGCCGAACACGAACGACAAGGCAATCAACAGACCGCCCGCCACCACCATCGGCAACATGAACGACACGCCGGTCAGCAGGTGTTTGTAGACCCCGGTTTTTTCCGACTTGGCCACCGCCCCG
This sequence comes from Pseudomonas sp. Pse79, assembly GCF_024519615.1. Taxonomy (NCBI): domain Bacteria; kingdom Pseudomonadati; phylum Pseudomonadota; class Gammaproteobacteria; order Pseudomonadales; family Pseudomonadaceae; genus Pseudomonas; species Pseudomonas sp. Pse79. Next base: position 82,615 of record NZ_JALJRR010000027.1, on the reverse strand, counting down.
CTCGCCGCGCTTTCCACGGTGCCTTCGGCCAGGGCCTTGTTGAGGGTCGCTTCGGCTTGCTTGAGGGCGATGCCGGTGCCGCAGCGGTAGATCTTCTTGCCGGCGAAACGCTCGGTGGCGACTTCGATATCCGCCGCCAGCAGCACCACATCCGCCTCGGCAATCGCTTGCGGGCTCAACGGCGTGCGCGCGCCGACCGAACCTTGGGTTTCTACCTGCAAGTCATAGCCCAGGCGCTTGGCGGTCTGCTGCAACGCTTCGGCGGCCATGAAGGTGTGGGCCACGCCGGTCGGGCAGGCGGTGATCGCGACAATACGCGGGGCTTGCTTGGCCGCCACCGGGGCTTCGCTGGCGACATACACCTGAGCCTCTTCGGCGCCGCGCCGCAATACCGCCTCGACGTCCTGCAAGGCCTGCGCCGGGGTGCTCTGATACACGCGCTTGCCGACAAATCGCTGCATATCCAGCGGCGTGCTGCTGACCAGCAACACCCACTCGGCGGCATCGAGCGTGGCCTGGGACAACTGGCGTTCCGGGCGCTGCACGTCCACCACTTCGACGCTGGTGCTCCAGCCCTGACGCTGCGCGGCGGCGTCGAGCAAACGGGCGCACAGCACACTGGTGACCATGCCGTTCGGGCAGGCGGTAACAATGGCTAAATTCATCACAAACCCTCTTATTGTTCTGTCAGCGGGCGCACATGGACGCCGCTTTCGAGACGCGCCAATTGCGCATCATCGCTGATGCCAAACCCGATCTGCGTGACAGCCATCGCGGCAATCGCCGTGGCGCGGCGCAAGGTGGTCTCGGGTAGATCGAAACCGAGCAAACCGTGGAGCATCCCGGCCAGCAGCGAATCGCCGGCGCCGACCGTACTCGCGACGCTGACTTTCGGCGGCGTGGCATGCAGCGCCGTGCCGGGGCTGAACCAGTTGACGCCGTCGGCACCGTGGGAAATCACCACATGCTCGATGCCGCTGGCATGCAAACGCGCGGCGGCCTGGGCCTGTTGGTCGACGGAGTCGGTCGGGCAGTCCAGCGCTTCGGCAAGTTCTTCGGTATTGGGCTTGATCAACCACGGGCCGGCCTGCAACCCGGCGCGCAGGGCAGCGCCGCTGGTGTCCAGGGCAACTTTCAAGCCGAGGTCTTTCAGCAGCGCCAATAAGCCCTGGAACCACTGCGGGCTGACACCGCACGGCAAGCTGCCGGCGACCACCACCGCATCGTGCCCCGGGGCGATCAGCGTGAGTTGGTTGAGCAACGCCTGCTGCGCCTGCTCGCTGACCAGCGGCCCCGGCGCATTGATGTCGGTGACGCGACCATCCTGTTCGGCGATCTTGATATTGCTGCGGGTCTCGCCGGGCACGCGGATGAACGCATCGGCAAACCCACGGCGCGCGATCAGCGCGTCAAAGGCCTGGGGGTTGTCCGCGCCGAGAAAACCACCGACGGTGACCTGATGACCGAGGTCGGCCAGCACCTGGGCGACGTTCACGCCCTTGCCGGCCGCGTGGGTCAGCATCGTCTCGCTGCGATTGACTTCACCGGGTTCCAGGCGCGCCAGGCGTACCGTGAGGTCCAACGCCGGGTTCAGCGTCAGGGTCAAAATCCTTGCCATCTACACGGCCTCCACAAGGGCTCGCACTTCAGCGGGCGAACCCACCGCGAGTGCTTGTTGCGCCAGGCCCTGGGCCTCGCTCAGACTGAATTCTCGCACCCGCGCCTTCACCTCGGGAATGCTGCGGGCCGACACGCTCAACTCATCCACGCCGAGACCGATCAGCACCGGCACCGCCAGCGGGTCGGCGGCCAGTTCACCGCACACACCGACCCATTTGCCATGGGCATGGGCGGCGCGCACGGTGATGTCGATCAGTTGCAACACGGCGGGGTGCAGGCCATCGGCCTGGGCCGACAGCGTCGGGTGGCCACGGTCGATGGCCAGGGTGTACTGGGTCAGGTCGTTGGTGCCGACGCTGAAGAAGTCGACTTCCTTGGCCAGCACCGGCGCGAGCAACGCGGCGGACGGCACTTCGATCATGATCCCCAGTTGCAGGTCGGCCACCGGGATTTCCAGGCGCAGGCGCTCGGTCATGTCCCGCGCAGCGCGCCACTCATCGACGCTGCCAACCATGGGGAACATGATGCGCAGCGGCCGGTTATCCGCCGAGCGCAGCAGTGCGCGCAATTGCGCTTCCATGATCTGCGGGCGTTGCAGCGTAAGGCGAATGCCGCGCACGCCGAGGAAGGGGTTTTCTTCCTCGGCGATCGGCCAATACGGCAGCGGTTTGTCGCCGCCCACATCCAGGGTACGGACCACCAACGGGCGACCGCCGAGGCCATCGAGCACGCGGCGGTATTCAGCTTCCTGGGTGGCTTCGTCCGGCGCTTGGGGGTGGGCCATGAAAATCAGTTCGGTGCGCAGCAGGCCAATGCCTTCGGCGCCCTGCTCCACCGCGCTCGCCACGCCGGCGCTTTCGCCGATGTTGGCGAACACTTCCACGGCGTGCCCATCCCGGGTCAGGGCCGGCTGATGGCGCTGCGCCGAGGCGGCTTGCAGGCGTTGTTCACGGGTGTCGCGTTCGACGCTGGCGCGTTGCAGGGTCGCGGCGTCGGCGTCGACATGCAGGCGGCCGCGCTGACCGTCGAGCAGCAACGGCGTACCGGCGGCCAGCAGCAACACGGCCGGGCCGGCGCCCACCAAGGCGGGGATGCCCAGGGCGCGGGCGACGATGGCGCTGTGGGCGGTGGCGCCGCCACGGGCGGTGAGAATGCCGGCGACGCGCGCCGGGTCGAGGCGCGCCACATCCGACGGGCCGACTTCGTCCATCACCAGGATGTAGGGTTCGTTCGGTTCCTGGACGGTTTCGACACCGCACAACTGCGCCAGCACACGGCGACCGATGTCGCGCAGGTCGGCGGCGCGCTCGGCGAGCAAGGCGTCCTGCAACGATTCCTGCTGCTTGGCGGCGGCTTCGATCACGCTCATCCAGGCGGCTTCGGCGCTTTCACCCTGCTTGAGGCGGGGGTCGACGTCGTCGGTCAGTTCCGGGTCGTCGAGCATTTCCTGGTGGGTGATGAAAATCTCGCGGATCGCCTTGGCCTGGCTGCGTTCGATCAGGCCCTGGATATCGCCGCGCACATCGGCCAGTGAGGCGTGCAGGCGTTGGCGCTCGATGGCCGAGGACTCGCCACGCAGCGGATAGTCGAACGGTTGCAGCACCTGGATATGCGCCGGGCCGATGGCGATGCCCGGTGCGGCGGCGATGGCCTGGATCTGGCTGCCGGCCAGGGGCGCGCTGAGCGTCGGTTCGAGCACCACGGCGGCGGCTTGTGCACTCGCGACAGGCAGCGGCTCGACCTCTTCGCCAAGCCCCTCTTGTACCGCGGCCAGCAAGGCGGGCAGCGCATCGTCGGCAATCGTCGGCTCTGCGACAAACTCCAGCACCTGGCCACGCCGGGCGCCGAGGCTGAGCAGCTTGCTCAGGCTTTTCACCGACACGGCGCCCACCGCACCATCGACGATGCGTACACGAATATCGCCGTCAAAACTTTTCGCCAGTTGCGCGAGGATCTTCGCCGGCCGCGCGTGCAGGCCATGGGCATTGGCCAGGGCGATGCGTGCGCTGGGCCAGTCGGGTGGCAGCTCGCCGCCCAATACTTCAAGCACCGCACGGCTGCTGGTGGCGCGGCCCAGTTCCTGGCCACGCCCTTCAATCAACAGCGCACACAGGCGTTCGAGCAAGGTCTGGTGCGCCTCGCCGAGGCTGGCCAGGCAGAACAGACCATTGAGGGGCTGGCCGAGGTAACGCATGGGTTTGTCCGGGGTGACAAACGCCAGCCCCGGGCGCTTGACGGTCTGCTCGCTGTGCAACCACCACAGGCCATCGCCCAGGGGCAGCGCATCGACCTGCTGCAACACGGCGGCAAAGCCATTGCTCACACAATCGGCCTGGCGCAGCAGGCGGGCGCCGCGCCACACCAGCTCTTCAAAATCATCGGCGGACACACTGAGCCCGATCATTTGCGCGTCCAATGCCAGTTCCTGCGGCGCGCCCTGCAACAGTTTCAGCAGGGCCTCGGCGGAAGCGGCGCGGCGCAGTGCCTGGCCCAGGTCGGTTTCCCCGAGGGCGCGGGTCAGCAGTTGCAGCAGGCGCAGGTGTTCGTCGGATTTGGCGGCAATGCCGATGGCCAGGTAGACGATCTGGCCATCGCCCCAGTCCACCCCTTCGGGGAACTGCAGCAGGCGCACGCCGGTGGAAAATACCTGATCGCGGGTTTCGGGGGTGCCGTGAGGGATCGCGATGCCTTGACCGAGAAAGGTCGAACCTTGGGCTTCACGGGCTTGCAAGCCGCTGAGATAACCCTCGGCGACCAGGCCGTCGGCCACCAGTTTGTCAGCGAGCAGGTGCAAGGCAGCAGATTTATCCACAGCCGTCTGGCCCATGGAAATCTGCTCTATGGTGAGCTCAAGCATGCCGTTCTCCTAGTTAGTGCGTCGGGCGCACTAGGTATTGTTTTGAATAAATCAGTCTAAAGTCGTTCATGAACAAACTGACTGAGCAGTCGGTTGGCAGTAGCCACTCAGTAGCGAACATCGCAAAAATACGCCTGCTGAAACGTTTAATCTAGAATTCGTGGCAGATTACGCGTTAATTGCGCATCCTTGAAGACCCACTCGGCACTTGAGCTGAGACATTGGTCGTCTGCAGTAATCGGTTACGATTGGACAAAATGTCGGGGCAAGCTCCAGAAAACAAGGAAATCCCGGTTTGAAACTCAGTGATATCGCCCGTCTCGCCGGTGTGTCCGTGACCACCGCCAGCTATGTCATCAATGGCAAAGCCGAACAACAACGCATCAGCAGCGCAACCGTCGAGCGCGTGCGTGCGGTGGTCCAAGCCCATGGTTTCACGCCCAACCCCCAGGCTGCGGGACTGCGCAGCCGGCATACGCGCACCTTGGGTTTCATCCTGCCAGACCTGGAAAACCCCAGTTACGCACGAATTGCCAAGTTGTTGGAACAGGGCGCGCGCGCGCGAGGCTATCAATTGCTGATCGCCAGCTCCGACGATGACGCCGACAGCGAGCGCCAGTTGCTGCAACTGTTCCGCGCCCGACGCTGCGACGCGCTGTTCGTTGCCAGCTGCCTGCCGGCCAGCGACGACAGTTATCGCGAGCTGCAAGCCAAGGGTTTGCCGGTCATCGCCATCGACCGCGAGATGGACCCCGCGCAGTTCTGCTCGGTGGTCAGCGACGACCGCCAGGCCTGCCAGCAACTGACCAGCAGCCTGCTGCAACCGTTGCCCAAGCAGATCGCGCTGATCGGCGCGCGGCCCGAGCTGAGTATCAGCCAGGCGCGCGCCGCCGGTTTCCGTGAAGCGCTGCAGGGGTTCGGCGGTGAAGTGATCGTCGAACACGGCGAGGCGTTCAGCCGCGACTGCGGCCGGCAACTGATGGAGCAATTACTGCAGCGCCTGGGGCATTTGCCTGACGCGCTGGTGACCACGTCCTACGTGCTGCTGCAAGGCGTGTTCGACGCACTGCATGACTTCCCGCTCAAGACGCGGCCGCTGCGCCTGGGCACCTTCGGTGATACCCAACTGCTGGATTTCCTGCCACTGCCGGTGAATGCCATGGCCCAGCAACATCAACTGATCGCCGACACCGCGCTGCGCCTGGCCCTGGCTGCGATTGAAGAACAACAGTATCAACCCGGCGTAAACGCCATCGGCCGCACCTTCAAGCAGCGCATTCACGAGGTTTGAGCGTGGAGCTGATCGACACCCACACCCACCTGGACTTCCCGGACTTCGACAGCGATCGCCGGCAAGTCCTCGCGCACAGCCGCCAACTCGGCGTACAGCGCATGGTGGTGTTGGGGGTGTATCAGCAAAATTGGCAACGACTGTGGGATCTGGTGCAAGACGATGAAGGTTTGTTCGCAGCCTTCGGCCTGCACCCGGTGTACCTCGACGAGCATCGCCCCGCCGACCTGACGGCCCTGGGCGACTGGCTGACCCGCCTGCGGGGCCATCGGCAATTGTGCGCGGTGGGTGAGATCGGCCTGGATTACTTCCTCGAACATCTCGACCGTGAAGGCCAGCAACACCTGTTCGAAGCCCAACTCAAGATGGCCGTGGATTTCCAACTGCCGGCCCTGCTGCATGTGCGCCGCAGCCATGCCGCCGTGATCGCCACCCTCAAGCGCATCCGCCTGCCACGGGGCGGCATCATCCACGCCTTCGCCGGCAGCCGCGAAGAGGCGCGCGAGTACATCAAGCTGGGGTTCAAACTGGGCCTGGGCGGCGCGGCCACCTGGCCACAGGCGCTGCGCATGCACAAAGTACTCGCGCAACTGCCCCTGGAAGCCGTGGTACTGGAAACCGATGCACCGGACATGGCCCCCGCCATGCACCCCGGCCAGCGCAACAGCCCGGAACACCTGCCCGAGATCTGCGCCGCGTTGGCCGAGCGCATGGGCCTGAGCCCGTTATCGCTGGCGCAGGCGAGCACACGCAACGCGTGCGAGCTGTTCAATTGGTAGCGGGCTGACGGCCTGCAGGTCCAGGGTCATGCGTTGCCGATGGCGGGCAAAACGCAACACCAGGCAGTGGATCAGCACCGTCACCAGTGAAAGGTTGAGCTGCTCGATCACACTGAGTAACCCCACCCACTCCGCCACCAGTGCCACCAGCAAGGTCACGCAGGTCAGGATGATCATGCTCGGGCGAACCAGCGCCCACTGGTCCAGCGCACGAAATTGACGCTGCTGTTTGCGACACCGCAACTGCAGGCCCGACTGGCAATACACGCACTCGAACGGCTCGTCGATGGCAATCGCGTTCAACTGCCAAGGCTTGAGTTCAAACGTCATGTCGCATCGGGCACAGCGCCCTCTGATACCGAATGCAGCAATCATCGCCGTGCCTCCTTGGGACTGTGACCAGGTGAAACAAATTTTCACCTATTCACGCCGCCAGAAAAGATACGTCGCAAAATTAAGACAAACACCACAACCACAAAGGACAAATCCTACTAACAGGCCCTACACCCGAAATGCGCCGATCAGTTGCTTCAGCTCGATCACCTGCTGCGACAACTGCCGGCTGGCCGCTTCGGTCTGGTACGCACCGTCGGCCGCATGCTCTCCGGCGCGGTTGATCTCGACGATGTTGCGGTCAATGTCGTGGGCGACCGCGGTTTGCTGCTCGACGGCGGCGGCAATTTGCTGGTTCTGATCCACGATCATGCCGACGGCGCCGAGAATATTTTCCAGGGCCTGCTGGACCTTTTCCGACTGGCCCACGGTGCCTTCAGCCATGGCATGGCTGGTGCCCATGGCCTTGACCGCCGCGCCGACACCGCTGTGCAAGCGGCTGATCATCTGCTCGATCTCTTCAGTGGAGTGCTGGGTACGCCGGGCCAGGGTCCGCACTTCATCGGCCACCACCGCAAAGCCGCGGCCCTGCTCCCCGGCGCGGGCCGCTTCGATCGCGGCGTTGAGCGCCAGCAGGTTGGTTTGCTCGGCGATGCTCTTGATCACTTCCAGCACGCTGCTGATGGATTGGCTGTCGGTGGCCAGTTGATTGATCACGCGTACCGACTCATCGATCTCCGATGCCAACCGCGCAATGCTGCCTTGCTGGGACTGCACCAGGCCACGGCCGCTGACGGTTTCATCGTTGACGCTATGGGCGCTGCTCACCGCCGCCGCCGCGCTGCGTGCCACTTCCTGGGCGGTGGAGGACATCTGGTTCATGGCCGTCGCCACCTGTTCGATCTGGCTGCGCTGCCCGGAGACCGCCTGGTTACTGCGGGCCGAGACCGCCTCGACCTGGCCGGCCTGCAACTCAACCTGGCTGACGGTGTGCCCGACGCGCTCGATCAGGTCGTGGATCTTGGCCACGGTGCCATTGAACACTTGGCCCAGTTCGCCCAACTCGTCGCGGCTGCGGGCGACAAACGTGACGGTCATATCGCCCGCCGCCACCTTGTCCATCATCGCCCCCAAGCGCCGCAACGTGGTGCGCGTCGAGGCATAGAAACCGGCGTACAGATAAAAGATCAGCAAAAACACCGCCGCCAGGGCCGACACCAGTACGACCATGTGCGTGCGGTTTTGCGTCAGCCGTTGCTCCAACTGTTGTCCGAGGAAACCCAGGGTGGCCTCATTGAGTTGGTAGGTCTGGGCCATCAGTTGACTCACGTCGTCGTAGAAGCCCTGCCACGGTGCGTCGAGGGTTTCGGCCATCACCACCTGCTCTTCAAACAGTTCACTGCCTTGCTTTAGGCTCGCGTTGCTGGCCTTGGCCAGGCTGTCGAGCGCTGTGTGGGCGGCTTTGCTGGAGCCCAGGGCGTCCTGCAGCTTCAAGCCGTATTCGGCCTGGAGTTTTTCCAACTGCTGCAACAGCTCGTCGAAGCGCGTGCTGGAGGAGGAGTTGAGAAAACCCTGGCCGAGGGAGTACGCGCCCATTGCCCGCCCTTCGCCCAACGTCTGGGTGACTTGCGGCGTGACGCCGGTGATCAGTTCGCTGAGCTGGCGCAGATCACTCTGGGGGTCGCGGCTCAAGCCGGATTGGCTGGCGATGATCTGGCTGAGCATCTGCGCCTTGTTCAGCAGTTTGCCGATCAGCGCACTTTTGCTCTGTAGCGATGACTCCTGTTGCTGTGCCTTGAAGGCGCCGACCAGTTCGTCGCGCTTGGCGTCGAAGACGGCGACTTGCTCGGGGTCGGTGGCCATCGCGCTCAGGCCTTGCAGGCGCGCCAGCACACTCTGTTCCAGGGTGTTGATCGCGCCCTCCAGATCGCCCGCCTTGCCGGATTGGCCGAGGGTCGCGTTGATCTGCACCTGGTTGTTGAGGGTTTCCAGGTCACGGCGCAAGGCCAGGCTGCTGCCGAGCAAATCCAGGCTTTGCAGTTCGATGCGGGTGCCCTGGAATTCACGCCAGGAATCGCGCACCAGGAAATAGTTGGTCGCCAGCATCGGCAACAGGAACAACACGCTGATCAAACTGAACTTCATGCCGAAGCTCAGGCGGTTCATCAGCGCGACGGCGGGATAGAGCAAGCTCTTCACAGGTGAACTCCCTTCCTATTATTTTTATTTGAGGCGCAGGGCGGCGGCAGATAGCCACTATTTGGCGCTCTGCTTGTATAGCTCAAATCGCAAGGGAGTTTTGTAACGTAAAGTTAACGCGCTGTGGGAGCAGGCTTGCTCCCACAGGGATTGAGCGTGACCGCTAGGGCAACACGGTCCAGATGGCGAAACCGGCATACCACAGCACCGCCGCGCGCAGCAGCAGTTCCCACAGGCGATCCAGGCTGTTGATGCCGTCGGCCCCCGCCACCGGCGGCGGGATTTCGGCGGCCACCAGGCCGACTTTGTTCACCAGTTGCGCGGCACTGATGTCCCAGCTCAACAGCTCGTGGAGCATCACTCGGCTGACCGCGACAAAGTTGCCCACCAAGGCGAAGCTCGCCGCCAGCAAGCGCACCGGCAACCAGTCAAAGGCATGCCGCAGTTGCGCGGCACGCTCGGCCACCAGAGGGTTCTGACTGTGTTCGCTGGCCAGCGCCAGCAGGCGATAGGCCAGGGCAGCGACCGGGCCCAACAGGAAATACCAGAAGATCACCGCAAAGAAGCTCTGATAGGCCTGCCACAAGAGATACCCCTGGACACGCTCCAGTAACTGCTCGCCACTGTCGGCAGCGACCTTCAGGTCACGCTCGGCCACATGCTCGGCGGCCTGCAGGTCGCCGCGCCGCCAGGCATCGCGGAACGGGCCAAGCCCGGCCAGCAGATCACCGCGCCCCAGGCTGTAGATCAGCACCAGCAAATGCACCGGCAGCGCCAACAGGCCGTAGGCCACCGGTTCCAGCACCAGCAGCAACAACGCCAGCACGGCCACCGGCAGCAACACCAGCAGCGCCAGAATCAACCAGGGCTGTTCGCCCAGGCGCGGGCTCGATTCCAATCTGGCCAGTTCGCGCAGCCATCTGCCGTCGCGCTGCAACTTTTGGCGCAAGGCCGAGAATTTCTCGATCCAGACCGCCAGCACCAATATCAGGAAACTCATTGTGCGTGTCCTCCATCCTGCAGGGCGCTGCGAAAGCGCATCCAATCAAAAGCGGGCCCGGGATCGGTCTTGCGCCCCGGGGCGATATCGCTGTGACCACAAATGCGCTGACGGGTGATGCCCGGGTAAGTCGCCAGCAACTGACGTGTCAGGTCGATCAGTGACGCATATTGGGCATCGGTAAACGGCAGGTCATCCGTACCTTCCAACTCGATCCCCAGGGAAAAGTCATTGCACGTTTCGCGCCCCTCGAAGCTGGAAACCCCGGCATGCCAGGCGCGGTCGAGGCAGGACACAAACTGCGTCACCCCTCCGTCGCGTTCAATCAGAAAATGCGCTGACACGCGTAGGTCGGCAATCCCTGCAAAGTAAGGATGTTCCGTGACATCCAAGCGATTCTGGAAAAATTCCTGCACCTTGCCGGTGGCGAACTGCGCCGGCGGCAGGCTGATGTTATGCACCACCAACAGCGAGACTTCACCTGCGGGGCGCTCGTTGAAGTTGGGCGAAGGGCAATGACGAACGCCCTGGCACCAACCGCTGGCGGGGTCCAACTGCATACAGGTTCCTTGAACGTGACTAAGTCTGACCAGTATGCCGCGTTCAGCCCTATGGTTGCGATCACTTGCCGCGATTGAGTTGACGCAAGTTACCCGCCACCGTCGCCAGCGCACGCTCGAACAGCAGGGCTTCGTCCAGGATACGCAACGCACCACGCTTGAACGCCAGGGCCAGTTGGCCGGCGCTGCGCTCGAGTACCTTGAGCCCGGCGCGGTTGACGAAAACATAGCGATCGGCCGGTGCCATGATCGCGTTCAGTTTGCCGCGCAGAGCGGTTTCCTCGGGTTCCAGGAACTCCAGCCAAACGCCGACGCGCAATTGGCGCACCTTGAGCAGGTCGGGATCATCCGCGGCCAGGTCCTGCGCGGCATCGGGCAAGCCAGAGTCGAACACGAAGGGCTCCTGCACCTCGATCAACCTCTCGCCGCCCTCGAACGCCTGAACATGCAGGGCCTGCAGCCGAACAAAGAACTCACGGGTGCTGAAAGGGTCGAACCCCGCGCCGCTCATCCCGTCGCGCAAGGCCTTGAGCAACGCCGGCAACTGCTCCAGCAGATGCCGCCCGGCCTCGGTGTCGTCGTGCAGGCTAACGCTCCAGATCAACTCGTCCAGGGTGCGCAGCCCCGCCTGCCACTGCACCGATTGCTCACCGTGCTTGAGGCTGGCCAGCAACAGCACCTGGCTCCAGGCCTGTTGCACAAACTGCACCACCGAGCGCGGCAGGACCTTGCCCAGCAAACGCCGGTTCAGCACGTCGGCCACGCGCTGTCGGGCCGCCTCGTTACGCAGGCGCGCTTCCTCGGTATCGCGGGTGTGCTGTTCGAGCAATGCACTGTGCCGGCGCTCGTCAGCGGTAAACGCGCAGAACTCCGACAGCAGTTCGGAAAAAATCGCCGGGTCTTCGGCAAAATCATTCAGCAACCGCTGCACCACCTGCTCGATGCGCAGGTACAGGCTGTCACGCGGGTTACCCTCAGCCGGGCTCCAACCGATGGCGGCACCGGCGATTTCGTTGAGTAGCCGCCGCGCAGGATGGCCAGCGCGGCTGAAAAGGCTCTTGTCCAGCACCGCCAGTTTGAGCATCGGGATCTGCAACCGGGCGATCAAGGCTTTGAAGGCGTCCGGGACGGCGTGGTCATTGAGGATGAATTCGAACAACAGCGCGACCAGGTTGATTACGTCTTCGTCGGCCTCTTCCACGACCCGGGATTTGCCGCTCTTGACGCTGACTCGGGTCAGCAGTTGCTTCAACTGGTTGCGCAGGTCGAAGTCGTCCTCGACATCCGGCTCCGGCACGTATTGCTGCAAATGGGACAACAGCCGCAGCAGGTCGCGGGTGGCAATGGGCTGGGGCTCGGCGCTGGCTTCCAGGGTCGGCGCGACACTGCCGCGCACGGCGCCCAGCAGCGCTCGCAAGGTAGAAAAGGCGTGCTCGCCATTTTCGTCGACTGGCTGGTCGGCGCTTGGCAACCGGGCTTCGCGCGTGTGCTTGCACGGTACGCGCCCGCCGGAACGACGGGCCGGCACCGCCTTGAGTTCAGGCAGCACGCCGGTGGCGACCAGCAACTGATTGGCCTCACCGTACAGGTGGTCGGCGTCGCTGAGCACGTACTTTTCAAAGAGCTTGAGCATGACCAGCTTGACGCGAATTTCCACGCCCAGGCTGCGCCCCGCGCGCAGGAAAAACTCGCACAGCAGCGCCGGCCCCAGGGGGTTCTCGCAGTCATCCATGGACCTGTCGAGCAAGGCGCCCAGGCGAGTGGTCAGTTGCCCCAGGGCGAGGCCGTCGCGATGCTGCACCCGCCCGAGCATTGCCTCCAGCGCCAGGGCTTTTTCCAGGTCGTCCCTGAGGATGCCGGGCACCTTGTCGTAGGACACCACCGGCACCAACTGCCGTTCACCGCGCCCTGCCCCGCCCAGGTTGGCGAAGGCCTCGAACAGTTGCCCCATGAACACGCGCTCGAAATTCTTGCGCTTGAGACGCAGGTCGCGCATGGCTTCAAAGAAAATATGGTGGTCGACGTTGTTAAGGGCCTTGTCGGCCATTTCGAACAGGGTGTCGTCGGCGTTATCGAACAGCTCCTGCAAACCTTGCTGCAGTTGCTGCGCAGCCTTGTCGCGAACCTGCAGCAACACCACCGGTAGGCGCGCGAGCGGCGATGGCGTGGTCTGTGCCTTATTGATCGGCACCACCTTTCCGTCGTTGTGCATCCAGGCCTCCTGAAACGGCGGTGTGGGTAGGGCAAAGTCGGGGCAGGCCCAGTTGGGCACTGCGAATATCCGGTTACCACCAGGACGTCAAAGCTATGACGCCAATTGCAAGGCGCGAGATTATCTTGCAAATGGGGGTCGTTGCGCCAGCGAACTCTGTCATAGCGCTGTAAATGAGCACGCCACTGGGTTCAAACGCGCACAGCCCCTATAATCGGCGCACTTTGTTTGTGGAGCCTGTTATGCCGAATCTCCGTCTTGCCGACCTCACCGCCGAAATCGAAGCCAACGTGCGCCGCGCACTGCGCGAAGACATCGGCAGCGGCGACATCACCGCGCAATTGATCCCGGCCGAACGGCTGGCCAAGGCCACGATCATCACCCGCGATGCGGCCGTTATCGCTGGCACGGCCTGGGTGGACGCGGTGTTCCGCCAACTGGACCCGCGGGTCGCGGTGCATTGGCTGGTGGCCGACGGTGAACGCGTCAGCCCCAACCAGGCACTGTTCCACCTCGAAGGCCCGGCACGTTCGCTGCTCAGCGGCGAACGCAGCGCGCTGAATTTCCTGCAGATGCTCTCCGGCGTCGCCACACGCGCCCAGTACCTGGCGGATAGCGTCGCGAGCACCCAGGTCAAGTTGCTCGACACGCGCAAGACGCTGCCGGGCCTGCGTCTGGCGCAGAAATACGCCGTGACCTGTGGCGGTTGCCACAACCATCGCATCGGTTTGTATGACGCGTTCCTGATCAAGGAAAACCATATCGCCGCCTGTGGCGGTATCGCCCAGGCGATTTCGGCCGCGCACAAGATCGCCCCGGGCAAACCGGTGGAAGTCGAAGTGGAAAGCCTGGACGAATTGCGCGAAGCGTTGGCGGCGGGCGCCGATATCATCATGCTCGACGAACTGAGCCTGGATGACATGCGTGAAGCCGTGCGCCTGAACGGCGGCAAAGCCAAGCTGGAAGCCAGCGGCGGGATCAACGAAAAAACCCTGCTGCCCATCGCTGAAACCGGGGTGGACTACATCTCCATCGGCGCGATGACCAAGGATGTGAAAGCGGTGGACCTGTCGATGCGCCTCAGTATCTGAAGCCCGTTGCAGGAGCCGGGTTGCCGGCTCCTGCAACAGCGGTTCAGACCACCAGGTTATTCATCTCGCAATACTCTTCCCATTCGACACCGAGCACTTCAGCCGCCTCTTGGTGCAAGGCCAGCCGTGCGGCTTCGAACTCGTCCGCTGACGAGGTGTACTTGAGGCTCAGCTCCCATGGCTGGAGGCCCTGGCTCTCGGCCTCGTCCTCGAATGCCCACTGGATCTGGTCGCGCTGATCGTCAGCGCTCAGGTCCTTGATCTCTTCTTTAAGCTGCGGCGATTCCCCGAGGTATTTGTCGAGGGCTGCTTGGTGCCGAACTTCCTGGGTCATTTCAGTCGTGGTCATGTTGTTCTCTTAGATCGAGGAATGGGGATGCATCTGGGTCATCAAGGTTGCGCAGATACAAAAGAGCGGGCACGAATGCCGACTCGCCTGGCCTTCAGAACCATTCTGAGATCATCTGAAAACGGTGTTGCTTTGGTGCCCGAGACAGGAATCGAACCTGCGACCTTCGCGTTACGAGTGCGCTGCTCTACCGGCTGAGCTACACGGGCGGTGGGCTAAAGCTAGCACCGCATCGGGCGTCCGGCAACTCACTGACGTCGCAGGGCAATCACCCCTTGGGCCCAGAAGCGCGGCTGCAGGTGTTGGTTGCCACCTTCAAGATAGTCTTGCTGGGCTTGCTCGATGTGCGGGGCATCACGCATCACGACCCACACCAGCAGGCCAACGGACAGCACCGCCGCCACCCGCCACCCTGCCCAGGCCCACGGCAGCGACGCGCCAGGAGCGGCGCGCCACACGTGCAGCGCCATCAACCAGCCCACCACCAGCGCCAACCAGACCTGCGAGTTGGGCATCACGATGACGCCGTCGACCATCGCTTGCGTGAGCGCGCCCAGCAATGCCGCGAACAGGCACCCGCGCAGCAAGTCCACGCGCTCTGTAGAACAAGCCCGCGCCCGCAACACGCGGAGGGTGGCCCAGCCACCGCGCCACGCCAAGGCAGCCACGCACAAGGCCGAGGGAACGCCCCACTCGCTGGCCCATTGCAGGATTGCCTGGTGCGGGTGCGCGGCGATCGGGTTGGCGATATCCGCGAAATGCATCGGCCCGAACCCCAGCCACGGACGCTCGACGATCATGTGCCAGGCCTGCCACCAGATCGGGCCACGCCCCGACAGCGAAGTGGTGAGGCGATCGCTGACGCCACTGCCGACCTCGACACCCAGCGCACCCGTCAACAGCGTGAACAACGCCGTATACAGCAACAAACCGCCGCACACCGCAGCCAATTGCCAGGCCAACCAGCGTCGCCCCCACGGCCCGAGCAGCGTCAACGCCACCCCGGCCACCGCCATGCCGAGCCAGGTGCCGCGGGTGCCGCCGCTGATCGCGATCAACCACCACACACACAGCAACGCAAACACCGCGCCGCGCACGGAGCGGGAGACCTTGGGCATCAGCAAGGGCAGCGCCAGCAATGGCAGGGTGAAGGTCTGGAATTGACCGTAGAAGCGCTTGTTGGAAAACCCGGACAGCAACGCGTCCGGATCGAGAACCCGCGCGCCACTGGCGAAGGCGAGCGCGCCGGCATACAGGTATTGGATCGACTTGATCAGGCACAGCAGCACCACCATCAGGATCAGCACGCGGTCCAACGGCTCACCCGCGCGTCGGCGCAGCAGGGCAACCGCGACGGCGATCGCCCCACAGCTGATGAACAGCGCGACCTCGGTGAAGGCCCAGAGCGGCTGATGGGCCAGTGCCGATGACACCAGGCCCAGCCCAACGATCAGCACCAGGCCCAGGGCCGTCGGCCGGTCCACCAGACGCTCGACGGGAACGACCGTCGACCCATACACCACCGCGCCCAGGCTCATGGCCACCTGCATTGCGCGCTGCCAGTCATGCCCGCTGAACGGCGCGCAGATACCCAGCGCGAGCAAGCACGCTGCAATCACCAGGAACGTCTTGTCGCGCTGCTGCGGGGATAACGACATCGGCCACCTTTACGTCCGTGCGCAGGGTTTGGCAGTCATGCCCCGTCGGCGCCACACCCTTTGGCGGCGTACTTGGCCTCTGCCGTCGTGGCGCATTTCCAGCCGGCGGTGGCGCTGCGCGTCAGGGTAATGGTCTTGCCCAGTACCGGTGCCGGGGCGTCGAGAATTTCGCAACTGATGGAACCGGCGCCGGTGGCAACATCCCCTGCCACATCGATCTTGCAATTGGCGGTCGGGCTGGTGCCACCGATCAATGCCACGGTTGGCACTGTGCCTTGGTTGAATACATCCTCGTAGCCGGCTTTCAACGCGGTGATTTCAGCCAGCCCGGCCGTGAACTTGGCCTTGGCCTGATGCGTGGTGTACATGGGCAAGCCAATGGTGGCCAAAATGCCGATGATTGCCACGACGATCAATAACTCGATCAAAGTAAAACCTTTCTGACGCATCACATTCCTCTCCAGAACAGAACCCATGACAAGGCGCGTCCTGCGCCCCGTATCGTGCAGCCGCGCCAGTGTACTCACCCGCGAGCGGCCAATCGCGTCCAGGACGCACAATCTGACATTTTATCGTTGAACGCCGAGCAATCCGAATCCGTCACCTGGCTACGCTATAAAGATTCGACGACCTGTGTGCGGAACAGAGACATGACCAACGCTGCCACGACATACGCCTGGGAAGGCATCAACCGCCAGGGACGCAGGGTGTCCGGGCAAACCGTCGGCCACGACCTCGCGCGGGTCAAGGCACAACTGCGCCAGCAAGGGATTTGCCCAGGCCGCGTGCGCAAACAATCCGCCGGCCTGCCAAGCCTCGCTGCGCCGATCAAACCGGCGGACATTGCCCTGTTCACCCGCCAACTGGCGACACTGCTGAAGGCCGGCATTGCCTTGCTGCAAGCCCTCGACGTGATCAGCGAAGGCTTCGACAACCGCCACATGTACAGGCTGGTAAAAGGCCTGAAACAGGAGATCGGCGCCGGGAATACCCTGGCGTCGGCCCTGCGCAAACAGCCGCGCTACTTCGATGACCTGTACTGCAACCTGGTGGCAGCGGGTGAGCAGGCCGGCGCCCTGGAAACCCTTCTGGAGCGGGTGGCGGATCACCTGGAAAAGAGCGAACGGCTCAAGGCCCGGATCAAGAAGGCCATGACCTACCCCATCGCGGTCATCGTGGTCGCCAGCCTTGTCAGCAGTCTCTTGCTGATCCATGTGGTGCCGCAATTCCAGAACCTGTTCGCCAGCGTGGACAGCGAGTTGCCCGGTTTTACTCTGTACGTGATTGCCTTGTCCGAGTTCCTGCAACAAGCCTGGTGGATGCTGGCGCTCAGCCTGGGCGCGGGAGGTCTGGGGTTGCGCCGGGCCTATCGCGTATCGCCGGGTTTTCGTCATTGGCTGGATGCCGGTTTGTTGAAAGCGCCCCTGGCAGGCACACTGCTGAAAAAGTCGGCGGTCGCCCGCTACGCACGCACGCTTTCGACTACGTTCGCGGCCGGAGTGCCTTTGGTGCAGGCCCTGGATTCAGTGGCCGCCGCTGCCGGCAACCAGCTATTCAAACAGGCTATCGAACATATGCGTCACGATGTATCCACAGGCATGCCGTTGAATCGGGCCATGGCTACCAGCGGTCTGTTCCCTGGCATGGCGATCCAGATGACGGCGATTGGTGAAGAATCCGGCACCCTGGAGCACATGCTGGAAAAAGTCGCGAGCCACTATGAGTCGGACGTCGACACGCTGGTCGACCAACTCACCAGCCTGATGGAACCGCTGATCATGGTGGTGCTCGGCGGGATTGTCGGCGCTTTGGTAATCGCCCTGTACCTGCCGGTCTTCCAACTCGGTACGGCATTTTGAGCCTGCTGTTGAGCCAGCAGCCGTGGGCTTTTGTCGCCATGGCAATGGTGCTGGGCTTGATCGTGGGCAGTTTCCTCAACGTGCTGGTGTGGCGCCTGCCGAAAATGCTTGAACGGGAATGGCGCGCGCAGGCCCATGAAGTGCTCGGTTTGCCCGGCGACCCCGTCGGGCCGAGATACAACCTGATGCAGCCCAATTCCTGCTGCCCACACTGCAATCAGCCGATTCGGCCGTGGGAAAACATCCCGCTACTCAGCTACCTGATGCTCCGGGGCCGCTGTGCCCATTGCCGCGAAGCGATCAGTACGCGTTATCCCTTGACCGAACTGGCGTGCGGGTTGATCTCGGCCGTGGTGGCCTGGCATTTCGGCTTTGGCTGGCAAGCGGGCGCAGTGATGCTGTTGAGCTGGGGCTTGTTGGCGATGAGCCTGATCGACGTCGACCACCAACTGCTGCCCGACGTGCTGGTCCTGCCGCTGTTGTGGCTGGGGCTGATGCTTAACAGCGTCGAGCTGCTGGTGCCCCTGCCCGATGCACTGTGGGGTGCGGTGATCGGCTACATGAGCCTGTGGACGGTGTTCTGGCTGTTCAAGCTGGCCACCGGCAAGGACGGCATGGGCTACGGCGACTTCAAGTTGTTGGCGCTGCTCGGCGCCTGGGGTGGCTGGCAAATCCTGCCGATGACGCTGCTGATGTCATCGCTGGTGGGCGTGTGCGGCGGGCTGATCCTGCTGCGTCGGAGCAAGATCCAGGCGGCCACGCCGATGCCGTTTGGTCCCTATCTGGCAATTGCCGGCTGGATTGCCGTGCTCTGGGGTGGTCAAATAACCGACTTCTATTTGCAGTCTGTCGGTTTCAAATGACCACTCCTGTTGCAACACCCTGGATTCTTGGCCTTACGGGCGGCATCGGCAGCGGCAAGAGCGCCGCGGCCCAGCACTTCAGCGACCTCGGCGTAGACCTGGTAGACGCCGATCACGCCGCGCGCTGGGTGGTCGAACCCGGCCGGCCGGCGCTCGCCAGCATTGTCGAACACTTCGGTGCCGGCGTGCTGCAGCCCGACGGCCAGTTGGACCGCGCCGCATTGCGCAAGTTGATCTTTGAAGTGCCGCAAGAACGCCGCTGGCTGGAAGCCTTGCTGCACCCGTTGATTGGCGAAGAGATTCGCAACCACCTGGCGCGTGCGCGCTCGCCTTACGCGATCCTGGTGTCGCCGCTGCTGATCGAATCCGGCCAGCACAGCATGACCCAACGCATCCTGGTGATCGACGTGCCGCAATCCCTGCAGATTCAGCGTACCCTGCAGCGCGACGGCATCAGCGAACAACAGGTGCAAGCGATACTCAAGGCCCAGTCCAGCCGCGAAGAGCGCCTGAGCCATGCCGATGACGTGCTGGTCAATGACCGCGACCTCGCCTGGTTGCACAGCGAGGTCGAACGACTGCACCACTTTTACCTTACTTTGCGTGGAGGCCGATCATGAGCCAACCCTTGACCGTCGAATGCCCAACCTGCGGCGCACCCGTGGAATGGAAAGCGACCAACCTCAACCGGCCGTTCTGCTCGGACCGTTGCAAGCTCATCGACCTGGGTGCCTGGGCCGCTGAGGAACATAAGATCCCCGTGGCGCCGGACGCCGAAGACGAGCTGTTTTCCGAAGACCTGCCACCGCGCCATTAAGGCCGCATAAAGGCATATTCCTGCTGGTCGTCGAGGTTCTCTGCAAGGTATTGCAACTCGTCGGCCAGGTCTTCGAAACTGCGCACGCCCTTGCTCTGCTGCACCACCGCGCTGAGCATCGCGCGCAAGGTCAAGCCTGGATCAAAGCCGATTTCTTGTGCCGCGTCCTGGCTTCTGCGCAACTCCTGACGTGCCCATTCATACACACTCATGATCCGTGCTCCCATCTTGCTCAGGAAAAGTTTCGCAAAGCATGGGCCCGCCACGCTGGGCGCGATTTGATCTGAGTCAAGTCTGCGAATTGTCGTCTTTCCAGGGCGCCGAGAGGTAGCGCGTGCGGTTGAATGTCTCCAGCCATTCCGGGCAAAACACCACCAGGGCGCTGATGACCATGCCGTTGATGAAGGCCTCGGGGAAGATGATCAGCCACAGGTAACCGACAAAATCCTCCAGCCATTCCGGCATCGCGAAACGCCCGTCGAACCACAACACCCCCAGCCCGGCCAACAGGCAGAGCAACGCCGACAAAGCGGCGGCAAAAAAGCCGGAACAGAAGATGTAGACGAACGGATTGCGCGGTTGTGCCCGCTCGACAAGCACCGCGCAGGTTTCAGTGACCAGCACCGGCAGCACGACCAGCAGCAGGCCGTTGAGGCCCACGGCCGCCAGGTCCTGGCGACCCAGCAACAGCAAGCCCAACTGCGCGGCGAAACCGCCGACGATTGCCAGCGGCCAGTCGAGCAGCAGGGTCACGGCCGTCATGCCGATAAAGTGGTAGGAGACCCCGGTATCGAAGTCGCGCCTCACCAACCACAACATGAATAACGCGAACACCGTACCGAACAGCAAATGCTGGCGCCGCCGGTCAGCGAACAGCTCGACCCACGGCGAACGCATGATCGCCCACAACAGCACCGGCGCATACAACAGCCAGCCGATGCCGAGGGTTCCCGGCGCCAGCACCGCGGCACTGATCACGGTTTCACCTGCTCCAGAGCCTCGCGCAGTTCAGCCGCAGAGCCGTACTCGTGGCGCGCTGTCAGCTTGCCGTTATTCAGTTGCAGCCACAGCACCTTATCCACAGGCGCGGGATAACGCGGAGCGATGCGTGCGTCCCGGTCCAGCATGACCCGGTAGTTGTAGGACTGCATGGCCGGCACCGCGAACAGCTTGGCGACCAGCCGAGGCATGCGCTGGATATCCGCGACAAACACCCCATGCCGTGCTTCGAGATAGCCTTTGGGCTGGCCTTGCAGGGCGGCGTCCACCAGCTTGGCGGCATCCATGCTGCGGGCCACCAACAGGACCTGTGCCTGGTCATCCAGGGTGTAGGCCTGATCGAACTGATCCAGCAGCGTCCAGGGCGCCACGCGCTCACCCACTTCAACCGCCTGGGCCCACACGGGCAACAGGCTCAACAACAGCACGGCGAAAAACTTCACTGCACACCTCATGCTTGGGAAAAAACCGAGTCGACAGTCTACACCGGGCTTTCTCCCTGGGACCTCCTGCAGTCTGAACGAATGCGGAAAAACCACAGCGCGGGCAGCAAGCGAACACTGAGCAATCAGGATGCTCTTGCCGCCCCTGGTTGCGCCTCCGACGCATCGCCAACTAAGCAGTGAACGGCTTGATCCAATCCAAGCTTTCAACCGTGACGCCGGTCGGGCGGTATTCACAGCCGATCCATCCCTGATAACCGCGCTGTTCTAATGTGGTGAACAGCGCGCAGAAATCCATGCTCCCCGTGCCCGGCTGATGACGCCCCGGACAGTCGGCGATTTGCACATGCGCGGTTCGTTCGTAAAACCGCGCCAGGACATCCGCCGCGTCTCCAGTCAGGCGCTGAGCGTGGTACAGATCAAGAATCAGCCCGACACTCGGGAACGTCTCCAGAACGTGCTGCGCCTTGCTGAAGTCGGACATGTAATAGCCCGGCATTTCCTGCGCGCAGATGACTTCGATCAATGGCCGCAAACCCTGGTCTTCAAAATACTTGACGGTGTATTCCAGGTTGCTCTCGTAGATGAGCGCCGCGTCATCCCGAGTGGTAATGCCCGACATGATGTGGACGTCCGAACAGCCCAGCGCCTTTGCATAGTTGGCGGCCCGGAGCAAGCCACTGCGAAAATCGCCTTCCTTGCCATGCAAGGCCGCGATGCCTTTGGTCAGGCCCGCCGGAGCGGAAAATTGAATCAACGGCAAGTTGTGTTGAGCCAAATGATCTGCAAGCAGACTTGCGTCGAACTCATAAGGCGACGGGAACTCAACCGCACGAAAACCAGCGGCGGCGGCGGCTTCGATGCGTTGCAGGAATGGCAATTCATTGAATTGAAAGCCAAGGTGAGCGTTGAATTTCAGCATAAGGCAGGTATCCGTCCTGGAAAGGAGCTTTAAAAAGTTGTTCCACAAGTTCCTGCGTCTTCGGCGCAGATACTCGGCACTGCCGGGTATGGTATTTTCCCACCCCAGTTCGATGTGGCCCTGCCCCGACAGGCACGGACTGACGCCGACCATTCAAGAGAGAGCCTGTGATCAAGAAAGACCTTGCCTTGCAGCTGGCACCGAAGGTCATCGGCATGGTTCGCGCCCGCTCGATGCGGGCCGGCGAGCCATTGCGCGAGCAGACGTTCGCTCAAGCGCTGGGCGTTTCGCGCTCGCCTATCCGACGAGTGTTTGCCTTGCTTGCCGAGTGGGATCTTGCGACTCAAGAACCCAATCGCGGCTACTTTCTGAAGCAAGACGCTGGGGATATCCAGGAGTCCGCATTCCCTCTGGCCAGCGACCCTTTCGAAGACTTTTATCTTCGCGTAGTCGACGATATTTTGGCTGGTGAAATACCCGCCCAGTTTTTCGAAGCCCAACTGTTGCGGCGTTACGACGTGCCTCGAGGGCAATTGCTCAAGGTATTGAACCGACTGGCTGGCGAAGCCATGGTGGAGCGCAAACCGGGGCAAGGATGGGAGCTCAAAGACTTCGTGCATAGCACGACGGCTCACATCCAGAGCTACCGTTTCCGCATGGCTATCGAGCCGGCGGCCCTGCTCGAACCCGGCTATCAGGTCAACCAAACCGCATTTGCCCAAGCCAGGCAGCAACAACAGGCCCTGATCGACGGGGGCATCAACACGCTGTCCCGCGCCCAACTGTTCCAAATCGGCGCCCAGTTCCACGAAGTGATCGTGCAGTGCTCGGGGAATGTCTTTTTCATGGATGCTCTCCGCCAGCAGAACCAGCTCCGGCGCTTCATGAGCTACAAAGCGAACGTCGATCGCAGTCGCCTTGTGACGCAATGCCAGGAGCACATCCATTTGCTCAACCTCATCGAGTCCGGTCGCCGCGAAGAAGCCGCGCAATTTCTCTGGAGGCACCTGGACGAAGTGGGCCGGCTCAAAACTCATCAGGGCATCCTGCCAAAAAATGATGGGATCTAGAGAGCACCGCTGGCATCGATGAACCGCGCGCGCTCTGAAATTCGCACATCAGCTTAGCATGATTGTTCTCTACGATAACAAAATACAAAATGGCGAACGACAGACTTTATTTTTTCGCGACGGAGTATGTTTTTAAGATCACATTTGGGCGCTAAGCTGCACGCATGGATGACTCAGATTATTTGCGCCTGCTCACCGTGGCAGCCGAACAAGCCAATGCGTTCCTGTCCAATGCCCGTAAATGGGAGCGTGAGCGTTGGGTCTGCCAGCGCCTGCTGCAAGGCTTGAACGTGCCGTACCGCGCCGAAGAGTTTCATGCCGCCGGGCAAGAACCGCCGGACGTGCTGTTTCGTGACGCCAGTTTCGAAGTGTTTTTCGTGCTGGACGAAGGACGCCGCCTGAACGATGAATGGCGCGACGAATTGCTGCGTCGACGCAGTGCGTTTTCCCTCAGCCAACTGGTCAGGCGCGAAGCCAAGCCGCGGCGGATTCCGGCCCATGAATTCCTGCTGCGCCTGGCGCCGACCCTGCGCAAAAAAGCGCACAACTACAAAGAACGCGGGATGGACCTGGGCGAGCTGGATATCGTCGCCTTCGCCAGCCTCAAGCGCGAGGTGCTGGACCTCAACAGTCATTTCCCACCGCCCACCGAATACTTGCGCCAGGGCTGGCGCTCGCTGTCGCTGGTGGGGCCGACGTTTGCCCGGGTACTGTTCGCCCACCCGGACGCGCCGGATTTCTTGCGCAACAATCTGGGGCGCAGCATCGTGTTCGACGTGGGCATCAGCCTGTGACGCGAGCACAGGCTACGCTTATGGCGATACCGCCAACCCCCTGACTGTAACGTGGCGCCCTTTTGCAACGTCTACCTGACGAGGCCTTATATGACCAGCCGCCTGAACCCCGACGACCAACAGCATGTCGAAGAGTACCTGCAACTCTCCCAGAACCGAGTCGAGCGCAAGCCTTTCCGGCCGTGGCTGCTCCTTGGTGTGGTGCTGGTGGTGGTGATCGGGCTCGGCCTGCTGAGCCGCCTTTTGAGTTACCTGACGCTATGAGCTGCCTGGCGCTCGCGGGGGTAACCGCTCCGATTTCTTTTAGCCTTGCGAGATATCCCCATGACCCATCGTATTATTATCGTCGGCGGCGGCGCCGGCGGCCTGGAGTTGGCTACCCGCCTGGGTAAGACTCTGGGCAAGCGCGGCACCGCCAGCATCACGCTGGTGGACACCAACCTGACCCATATCTGGAAACCGCTGCTGCACGAAGTGGCCGCCGGCTCGCTGAACTCTTCGGAAGACGAACTCAATTATGTCGCCCAGGCCAAATGGAACCACTTCGAGTTCCAGCTGGGGCGCATGAGCGGGCTCGACCGTGAACAGAAGAAAATCCAACTGGCCGCGACCCTCGACGAAGAAGGCCGCGAACTGGTGCCTGCGCGCGTACTGGGCTACGACAGCCTGGTGATTGCGGTCGGCAGTACCACCAACGACTTCGGCACCGAAGGCGCGGCGCAACACTGCCTGTTCCTCGACACGCGCAAACAGGCGGAGCGCTTCCATCAGCAGTTGCTCAACCACTACCTGCGTGCCCATGCCGGGCAAACCGACGTGGTGGAAAAGATCAGCGTGGCCATCGTCGGCGCTGGCGCCACCGGGGTTGAACTGGCGGCCGAACTGCATAACGCGGCTCATGAACTGGCAGCCTACGGCCTGGACCGGATCAAACCGGAAAACATGCACATCACCCTGATCGAAGCCGGCCCACGGGTCTTGCCTGCCCTGCCGGAGCGGATCGGCGGACCTGTGCATAAAACCCTGGAGAAGCTCGGCGTGACGGTGCTGACCAACTCGGCGGTCAGCGAAGTGACGGCCGACGCGCTGATCACCAGCAGCGGCCAAGTGATTCCGGCCAGCCTGAAAGTGTGGGCCGCCGGCATCCGTGCGCCCGCCTTCCTCAAGGACATCGACGGCCTGGAAACCAACCGCATCAATCAACTGCAGGTGCTGCCGACACTGCAAACCACCCGCGATGAAAACATCTTCGCCTTCGGTGACTGCGCCGCCTGCCCGCAACCCGGCACCGACCGCAACGTACCGCCACGCGCCCAGGCCGCGCACCAGCAGGCTTCATTGTTGGCCAAATCGTTGAAGCTGCGGATCGAAGGCAAGGACCTGCCATCGTACAAGTACACCGACTACGGCTCGCTGATCTCGCTGTCGCGCTTCTCGGCGGTGGGTAACCTGATGGGCAACCTCACAGGCAGCGTGATGCTGGAAGGCTGGTTGGCGCGGATGTTCTATGTGTCGCTGTACCGCATGCACCAGATGGCGCTGTATGGCGTCTTCCGCACGGCGATGCTGATGCTGGGCAGCCGGATTGGGCGCGGAACTGAGCCACGTCTCAAACTTCACTAAACACGCGATCAATGTGGGAGGGGGCTTGCTCCCTCCCACATTGGTGTCGTGTTGGATTTGGGATAATTTCAGGCAAAAAAAATCCCCGTATCTTTCGATACGAGGATTTTTAATATGGTCGGGGTAAGGGGATTCGAACTCCTGACATCCTGCTCCCAAAGCAGGCGCGCTACCGGACTGCGCTATACCCCGGTAAAACAAAGGCGACCTCTCAGCCGCCTTCTTCGATCAGGGCTTTTGGCCGCTGATCTTAAGATCTGATTCCAGCGTTAACTGGTTTCAAAAATGGTGGGTCGTGTGGGATTCGAACCTACGACCAATTGGTTAAAAGACAATTGGTTTGCGGTAGCTAGGAAGCTCGGTAGACCACGCTACAACCAGCGCCCTGTCCGGCTTAGCAGCCTCTAATGAACCCACATTAGAGGCTCCAAACCATGAAAATCTCTGCGGTCGTTTCGACCAAAGGCGGCGTAGGCAAAACCACTATTGAGGCGAACCTCGGCGCATTCTGCGCGGACGCAGGCCTTCGCACCCTCCTTATCGACCTGGATCCCGCCCAGCCCTCTCTCTCCTCGTACTACCAATTGGTCGAAGAGGCACAAGGCGGCATCTACGACCTACTCGCGTTCAATATCACCGACTCGGTCAGGATCATATCCAGCACCACGATCCCAAACCTGTCGCTGGTCATCTCCAACGATATCAACAACCAACTGAACAGCCTTCTCCTGCAAGCACCCGACGGGCGGTTACGACTAGCCAACCTGATGCCGGCATTCGAAGAACAATTCGACCTGGTGCTGATTGATACCCAGGGTGCCAGATCGGCCATGCTGGAGATGGTAGTCCTAGCTTCTGACCTGGTCATATCCCCTCTTCTTCCCAACATGCTCGCCGCACGCGAATTCAGCCGTGGAACCATGCAGATGTTGGATGGCCTGCGCGCCTACGGGCGCCTGGGTATGAAAATCCCTCCCGTCCGGATCGCAATAAACAACCTCGATCAAACCACCGACGCGCAAATGATCGAGCAGTCAGTCCGCGAAATATTTCAGGACAATGACGAAATCAGCGTTCTGGACAGCATCATTCCCACAGCAGTGGTGTTTCGTAGCGCCGCATCCCTGGGTGTTCCGGCACACCGCCTGGAATACCGGCAGCCTTCCAACCGCAAATCCCCTGCTGCCCTTGTCGTTATCCGTCAATTGGCCATTGAGCTCTTCCCTGAATGGAGCGATCGCTTCGAGGCCATGACGGAGGAAAAGGTCGCCAAGTTGGTGAAGGAGGATCGTTGAAATGACGAAGCCCTCGATCACAGTTGCCCACGGCATTACGCCTGAGGTAATGCAAAAACTGAATCAGTCCTACAGCTCAACAGAGCTACGCGGAGTACAAACCAAGCTCACAAGCACAGCGCGCGAGGTCCGCAAGCTTGGTAACGGACAATGGAAGATGGGGACTGGAATACTGGGGCGTCTCAGCGAATACCTGACGCCAGAGCAACGCCAGCTCCTACAGGATGCAGCCCATCTCATTGACTCAGTGAATACTCATGTCGAGCACGCGAAAGAAAAGCGCGTTCGTTCGGAAAAAGAGTCGAAACGTCGCCAAGAAGCACGTCTTGTTCGGGCGAAACAGCTTGTAGCCAGTGCTTACCCCCTTCCCGCTGAATCCAATGAACAGCTCCTGGACGTTATCAAAACTGCGCTCATCCTCAATCGCGCAAGGCAACACCACACAGTGCGTAACGCAGCCGAATTCAATTTCTACATAAGAAATGAACTCAAGGAACCGGCTCGTCTACATGGCTGGACGCTCACGCAATACCGCATAAACAACCTGACCTCGCTTCGGTATGACGTAATCAGCGGAATAACAGACCACCTTACCTATGACGACGGATCAACCGTGGAGGATCGACTCCACGTCGTTCAGGAAAAAGTAGCTGATGCTCTCGCCCAGGTTGCATTGACCCCGGATGAACGCGAGACCCTTCGTCTGTGGAAGGACGCTTTATCTCCTGCGTGTGAAAAGCAGGAGGATCAGGCATGAGCACCCAAACCGTAAGCCAAGAGCAGCTCAACCTTCTTTGGCACACGCTCGGTTTGTCGCCCGACAACCGATATCGACGCACTGTGACCCGCAACCACTTTCTCACCAGCCCTGGTTGCGACGATGGCCGACATCTCGACGGACTGGTCGCTAAAGGCCTCATGTTGTGCGGAAAGCCCCCAGCCTTTTGTCCTCAGGATGAAGTCGTGTACCGCGCGACCCGGGACGGCGAACACTTCGCCTTGGCTCATTTGCCAGCGCTACCGAAGCCAACGCGCTATGAGCAGTTCCAGAGCGAAGACACCGGGCTGGACTTCCATGAGTGGCTAGGCATCGAGAAACCGAAAGTCGAATACCGGGAGAGATGTCGCATTTTGGGGCACGAAGCAGGATGCCGCATGCACACTGACCGCGCCACTGGCGAGTGGTGCAAAACAAAGAAAGAGGCGAAGGCCAGCTACAAAGCGGTGTTGGCAGCAACGAAGGCCAAACGCTTGGAGGCTGCATGATGGACAAGCAGAAAATCCTCAGCAAAATCACCAAGCTGATGGCCCTGGCCAAATCGCAAGGTGCTACGCCAAACGAGGTGGAAACCGCGCTGCGCCAGGCTCGTCATTTGATGAAGCAGTACAACCTGGAGCACATCGAGGTAGCGGCTCAAGCCATTGAAGAAAAAAGTGTTGGCACCAAAACCCGACGTGCGCCACAGGATTGGCTACACACATTGGCATGGATCTGCTCACAAGCATTCGATTGCAGCCACCTTGCTTACTTCAACCCATTAGTAGGCTGGTCCTTCAAGTTTCTTGGGAAAGGAATCGCCCCAGAACTGGCCGCTCACACCTATTCAACCCTACATCACCAATTGGTTGCTGCGCGACGCACTCATGTTGCCCAGCAAAAACGCTGCCAGCTAAAAACCAAACGCCATCGCGGCCAGTTATTTGCCGAAGGTTGGCTAAGTGCGGTTTCTCACAAAGTAACCCAATTTGCAGGCGGGGTAGACGCAACTACCGAGCAAGAAATCCAATCCTATCTTGAATGGCACCACCCAAAACTCAAGCTAGCCACCATTAAGCCCCTCGAAGCCAAAGGTCACGACACCCGCTCCTTGCACGCCGGATGGGAGCAAGGACAACACGCCAAACTGCACAGAGGTGTTGCTCAACAGCCACAAGAGGCCTTGAGCCATGGGGGTAGCCAGTGATAACTCATTCGCTTTCACCTTTGGCCAAGGCTGCATTGGATCATGCACGGGCTCAATTGGGGCTTGTCCCGACTCACAAACACCATATTTGGAGTGAGGCTGAAGAGCGCATGCTCATTGCCCGCTATCCCGACGAACCGACCCAGGGATTAGCCGATGAACTGGGGCTTCAGCTTCATCAACTATATGCCAAAGCGCGTCGATTGGGGTTAAGCAAAAGCGAGGCTTTCTATCAGAGCGAACCGTCCGGTCGCTTGAACGGTACACAGGGGGCTGCCCGCCGTTTTACCAAAGGTTTAGTCCCGTGGAATAAGGGTCTCAAGGGACTTCCCTCCCCCGGCCGCATGGCACAAACACAGTTCAAGACGGGCAATAGACCAGAAAACTGGCTACCCATTGGTAGCCTGCGCACAACCCCTGATGGCTATCAGCAGAAAAAGATCACCGATACCGGTTATCCACCCGTTGACTGGAAAGCCGTGCACGTCCTGCTTTGGGAGGAGCATCACGGTCCGGTCGCTATCAATCTGTGTGTCTGCTTCAAGGACGGTAACAAGTCCCACATCGTTCTCGAAAACCTTGAGCTGATTACACGGGCAGAACGTATGCGCCGTAACACCATTCATCGGTATCCGGAAGAGCTGAAATCTGTCATCCGCGCCGTCAGCAAACTTCAACGCACGATCCGGGAGGCCGAACATGAAAAACAAGATTGAAGATCTACGCAATCACCTGTTTGTCACCATCGAAAGCCTGCTCGATACGGATAAGCCGATGGAAATTGGCCGTGCAAAAGCCATCGCTGAAGTTGCACAGGTGATGATCAACTCGGCCAAGGTCGAAGTGGAAATGGTTAAGGCCTTGGGCGCGGGTAATGGCACCGGTTTTCTGCAAATTGAGCAGGAGCCGCCGAAATGAACCACCTAGACCTCTCGCCGCCCCACTCCGTCGAAGCGGAACAAGGTGTTCTGGGCGGGCTCCTGCTCGACAACAACACCTGGGACCTGGTTGCTGACGGACTGGACGCCGAAGACTTTTACCGGCGAGACCACCGGCTGCTTTTCAAAACCATAGAAACCTTAGCCAGCCAGTCCAAACCTTTCGATATCGTCACTGTGCATGATGCATTGGAAGTGCCAGATGAAGCTGGTGGATTGGCTTATCTGGCTGAGTTGGCCAAAAACACACCGTCGGTAGCCAACATAGAGCATTACGCATTCATCGTGCGTAATCGATCTCAGCTCAGACAGCTCATGTCACTGGGCTACCAATGCTCTCGCGAAGCCACGGATCCACTGGCCAATGCAACTGATGTTCAGGAGTCAATTGAACAACAGCTGTTCGCTTTAGGCGAGGGCAAGAAGGCATCCGAATTCGTCAACATCAACCAATGCCTGACAACTGTCGTAGAACAAATCGATCAGCATTTCAACGGCAATGTCACCGTGACCGGCGTGCCTTCAGGTCTTGATGATCTGGACGAGATGACATCAGGCTTCCAAGAGGCAGACCTGATCATCCTCGGCGCACGTCCATCGATGGGGAAAACCTCCCTGGCCTTGAACTTTGTTGATACTGCTCTCCAGACAATGCTGGAGCGCACGGTTCAGGTCTTCAGCATGGAGATGCCGGCCAAAGCACTGCTCTATCGGTTGATGGCCATCCTTGGCCATATCGATCTTGGGAAGCTACTGAAGGGCAAGCTCGATGACGAAGACTGGCCGAAACTGACCGCCGCTGTTTCGCGTATCAACAGCTACGGTGAGCGGTTGGTCATCGACGACTCATCAGCCCTTACACCAACTGCGATCAGGGCCAAATCCCGTCGTGCAGCCCGCCGCTTCGGCCGACCATCTCTGATCCTGATTGATTACCTGCAGCTCATGCGCTGCCCGGGTCAGGAAAACAGGGCCAATGAAATCAGCACTATTTCCCAGTCCCTTAAAGCCCTGGCCAAGGAAATGAGTTGCCCAGTGGTGGCACTTTCCCAGCTCAATCGAGAGCTGGAGCGCCGTCCAAATAAACGCCCAATAAACGCGGACCTACGTGATAGCGGTGCTATTGAACAGGATGCAGACGTGATCCTGTTCGTCTACCGGGATGAGGTCTATCACCAGCAGACCGAGCATAAGGGGATTGCTGAAATCATTATCGGCAAGGCCCGCAACGGCCCTACCGGCACCGTTCGCACGGCGTTCATCCCGCACCAAACCCGCTTTGCAAACCTCAGTGCCAATAGTGGCTGGCAAGGAGCACACCTATGAGCACCCTCGCTCCGGTTTCCATCACCCATTGGTGCCGCAACTGCAATGCACACCATGCACTGCAGCAAGTCCGGCGCTGCGTACCTGTCCCAACTTCTCTCAATGGTGAAGTGGACGTTCTGATTTGCCCCAGTTGCAACAGCTACGACATCGAGGAGCTGCAGGAGGTGTCAGATGCACAGTAATGCCGAGTTCTTTCCAAGTATTCAGGCCAGTGCAGGATTCGAAACATCTGCCGTGGTTCATGCCCATAAAACTGGGGTCAACCCAGTTGAACTTGACGCGCTCGCTCAAGCCATTGGCCGTCTTGCTCGTGACCACAGCACCGTGGTTTCTGAAAGCATGCGTGGAGACCTACGAGAGTTTGAGAATCTTGGCTACGTCGAGCTGGTCAACACCACCAGTGCAACGGTCACCGTTGAGCTGCTCTGCGCAGGTGCATTGCTCTCCAGCTATTTCTGGTCGGTTTGGGTACCTCGTCACCTGCTGAACTGTTCGCTGAAAGTGGCCGTTATGTCACACCTGCAACACCCCGCGCAGGTTCAGCACTGCAGCGTGGTGTTCCGCGTACCTGGCTCACGCGAGGCAACACGCCAGTTTCTGCATGAGCTCGGCACCAAGTTTCCTGGCGACCAGGCTGAAATCATCGCGATTCAGGCAGGTAACGTTCTGGCAGACAAGGACGCAGCGCTATGACGCCCAACCTCCTACGCGGAAAGCACGAGAACCTTCGCCACCTTATGGAATTTGCCAGGGCCAATGGTTGGACAGTGTCGCGGACTCAAGGTGGCCACATCCAGTTCACCAAGCCAGGCCTTGGAACAATCTACACCTCGTCGACCGCAAGCGATTATCGCTCTGCACTCAACGCCAAAGCTCGCATTCGTCGTGCCGATCGAGCCCTAACCCAACACACGCAGGAGGCAATCTAATGCCTATCCGTCATTGCATCGTCCACCTGATCGACAAAAAACCCGACGGCACACCGGCAGTTCTCCACCCCCGTGATTCGGAGTTGTCCGAATCGGCCGCCATCGAGAACATGCTTGCCGACCTCAATGAGAGCTACAACGCCAAACAAGGCAAGACGTGGGGTTTCTTCCATGCCGAGTCCGGCGCGCACCCGTTCAGCGGCTGGTTGAAAGAGTATTTCGACGGTAGCCAGGATTTCACCACCTTCAGCCACACGGCGGTGGAGCACCTACAAAAGCTGATGGAAGAGTCCAACCTTTCCACTGGTGGCCACGTGCTGTTTGCCCACTACCAACAAGGCATGACCGACTACATGGTCATTGCCCTGCTGCACCACAGCGAAGGCGTGGCGATAACCGACGAGCTGGACGTGACCCCGTCGCGCTATCTGGACCTGAGCCAATTGCACCTGGCGGCGCGTATCAATGTTTCCGAGTGGCAAAACAACAAACAGTCCAAGCAGTACATCTCGCTCATCAAAGGCAAGAACGGCAAGAAGGTCTCGGAGTACTTCCACGAATTCATCGGCTGCCAGGAAGGCGTCGACGGCCCGGGCGAGACCCGCACGCTGCTCAAAGCCTTCAGTGACTTCGTTGAAAGCGAAGACCTGCCGGATGAATCCGCCCGCGAAAAAACCAAGACTCTGGTGGATTACGCCAGCAGCCAGGCCAAGCTGGGCGAACCCATGGGCCTGGAGGAACTGTCGGGCTTGATCGATGAAGATCGGCCTAAGGCCTTCTACGACCATATCCGCAACAAGGACTACGGCCTGTCGCCGGAAATCCCCCTGGATAAACGCACTCTCAACCAATTCCGACGTTTCACCGGCCGGGCCGAAGGCTTATCCATCAGCTTCGAGGCTCACCTTCTGGGCGACAAGATCGAGTACGACGAGGCGTCCGGGACATTAACCATCAAGGGCCTGCCGACTCAGCTACGCGATCAGCTTAAACGTCGCTGAATACAAATATTCAACCCTAGGCATCGGAGCACGCTATGAGCAACCAATCAAAACGTCAGCTTGAAGAAAAATTCGTCGTCCGCCTTCCCGATGGGATGCGCGAGCGAATCGCGCTGCGAGCACGTGAAAACACCCGTTCAATGAACTCAGAAATCGTCCATCGCCTAGAAACTACAGTCGAGCTTGAGGCTGCCCTGGATCGAGCGCACAAAATCATTGATCAACTTTTGGCAGCAGCACCGGCTTCTGCGCAGCCAGGAGTAACAGCATGAAGCAGTCTTTGGCCCAGACGATGAAAGAAAAGCTGCAGTTGCCAGCCTTTGAATCAAAGTCGCCGACTGCAGCGCGCATGAGTGATCCGATCGTCGATACCCCCATGCTGCTTACGCTCGATGAAACGCTGCCGTATGACGAAAACCCACGGACGACTCGTAACCCTAAATACGATGAAATTAAAGAGTCGATACGAAATCGGGGGCTCGATACGCCTCCTCCCGTCACCCGCAAGCCTGGTGAGGAGAAGTACCGGATCCGAAACGGCGGCAACACGCGCCTGGCCATTCTAAACGAGCTGTACCGTGAGACCGGGGACGATAGGTTCTTCAAGTTCCATTGCCTATTCCGCCCCTGGGACACTGTTCGGGGGGAGATCATCTCTCTCACCGGGCACTTGGCCGAAAACGATCTGCAGGGTCAACTCCTTTTCATTGAGCGGGCTATTGGCGTCGACAAAGCAAGAGTCCTGTATGAAACAGAAGCCGGAGAGTCTATCTCGTTGCGTGAGCTTTCCCGGCGCCTCTCAGCGGATGGATACCCGGTCTCTGCATCTCACTTGAGTCGTATGAATGACACCATCCGTTATCTCCTCCCTGCAATTCCTGCAGTGCTTTACTCAGGACTCGGCGTAGATCGGATTTCGAAACTACTTGCACTGCGCAAGACAGCCCTTCAGTGCTGGGATCGCAATTACGTAGAGCAAGAGCAGCTCCTAGACTTCGACATGATATATCAAGATGTCCTTTCCCAATTTGAGGGAGACGCCGAGGAGTTTCTGTTCCAGCGCTTTCAAGACGAGCTGATTGATCAGCTCAAAAAACCGTTAAATCTCGGTTACGAGAAAATACTGCTGGAAATCACTCAGAACCAGGACCAGTTGCGCCGCTCAACGCCGGTACTTGAAATGGCTCAGTACCCTGACTCGCAACTTGAGGGGTTGCCTCAGTCGAGTCCCAAAAACAATGGAATTGAGACGAATCAGCCCTCTAAACAACCTCTCCCCACTCCTACGTATAAAACATCTACGCCCACCACAGAGCCCCCTTCACAACCAGCAGGCCAGCAGCAGCTCGTCCCTCCTCCGAAAGAGCAGATGAGCCAGGAAGAACGCCAAGCACGCATTGATGGGCACATTGCGAGCCCAGTAAAAACATCTCCCAGAGTCGACAAGATGAAGCGGGAGCTCGCAGCGCTTGACGGCGAAATCTTGCCTGACTTTGCTGCCAACGCGTTGGTGGCCATCCCAGTTCAAGCCGGCGGCCTGAATCCTATTTCAGACCTCTGGTACATCGAACGCGAAATCGATACTGCCTCGACCCTGCGTCAGCACATTGCTCAATTGGCACGCGAAGTGGCAAGTGCAGTGAAAGCTCCTGGAGAGTTCCTCGATGTCGATGGCGGTGTTGGTTTCAGTTACCGACACCCAGAAGTGGACGTTGAGGTCACTGCCACAGCCCAACACACCTTGACGCTGCTGCAGTCCTTGAGCGGCTCAATGGCCATCGTGATGAAAATGATTAAGCAGCAACCAGATCTTCAAGCCGATGCGTTGGCCGACTTCGAGTTTGCAGCTGGGCTGGGCCAGATTCTACTGGGCCAACCTCACACAAAAGATCAGCTCCCAGAAAATGAGGGCCGTCTCAGCGACGGCGCTCTAGTGAAGCTATTTCGAATTATTCGTCTCGCTAGACGCTTGATTGACCTGGAGATCCAGTCAGTCGCCAACAACGGTCCGAACTCAGCCAGCTAACACCGGACTCTACAAGGGGGAGTCGTCATGTCCAAGACACCTATAAATGAAGCGATCCTGTCACAGGTACTTCATCACATGCGCAACGGCCAACTCCGGCGCTGCATCGAGATGGGCCTAGAGCCCGAAATATTGGCCCAGCTACAACAGCCCTCAGTACTAAGTTTGTTACTCAACACTCCTGTCTCTTGGTGCAACGTCACCATTGATGGGGAAATGGTGAAAAAACTACTGTCAGGGGCGCAGCGTTCTGACGAAGAAGTACGCATGATCGAGCGCGCCTTACGACTTGGCGCGACGACTCAAATGTTGCAACAGTTCTTCGGGCTATCCCCCCAGGACGTAGCCCTTCAACGCCTAATGATCGGTGTAACGGCACGTCGCGGCCGGTGGCGAGAATTCAGTGAGGAGATGGATGCTCACCTTTGGTACAGATGGACGCACCTGATGCATGAACATCAGGTTGAGCTTGAGGACAGCCTCGCATTGTTGGATATCGCCATGCTGGTCGCCGAGGAGCTCAATACTCCCCAGGACACCCATGCAGATGAAAGCTCCGAGAACCTCAGTCTAGCAATCATCTGGCATCGCATTCAGTCCTGGATAAAGGAGGGGCTTTATCCCCCTGCAAGCACGGGTATCCAGAGAAAGCTACAGCTGGTGTCTTCTCATCGACCGGCTCAGCCTGCAGCGACATCGGCGGAAGGTGACCCCGTGCTATGAGGTTGTCTCGGCTCCCATTGTCGACGCTTTTAGACTCGGCCTCGGGCCACCTTGAAGCTCACTTGCTTCAGAAAAAAGAGTCGGCGCCTCCGGGGATCGAAGGCTCTGCCCCCTACTCCGGAATAATATTCAGCGGGAACCCACACGAGACGGTGCCTCGCCGATTGCTTCTGGATGACCGACTGACCCCGCTTGAAAGAAACACCTGGCAGGTATTCCGGCTACTGATCAATGACGACGGCCTTACGGCGTTCCCCACCTATGACCAACTACGGCCATATCTGGGCATGCAACCTGGCAGACCAGCATCACGAGAAACCGTATCAAAAGCATTAGTCACTCTACGCCTTACTCGATGGCTTAGCCTGGGCCGACGTGTGCGCAATGATCTGAGTGGACAAGTTCAAGGCAACGTCTACTTGCTTCATGACGAACCGGTCACACCGGCCGAAGCCATAGAGTTCGATAAGGATTATTTACAGCTACTTGCGCAGTCCATGGAGCACCAGACCAAGGTGATCCGCGAAGTCGCGGAGATCGCCTGGAACGAATTCGCTTCCGACCCTGACGTTGGTCAGCGCCTGCCCAGCCGATTGAACATTATCGAAAACCGGTTGAACAGCCAGGCCTGGACAAAAGCGCAGGCTCAAGTTGCCGTCAAAGCGCCTGAGTTCGGAATCCGAACTCTGCAAAATTTAGCCCCGTCGGCACTGAGTTCGGATACCGAACTCAGTAAAAACGACGGAGAGCGAACCGCTTTTGAGCCGAGTTCGGATGCCGAACTCAGTCGTAAATCACAGGGTTCGGACTTAGTTCGGCATCCGAACTCATATAGTACGTATACAGATACACACAAAGCTGTTTGTAAAAGCCCTGTACATGTTCCGCTCACCTCGACCGACACAGCGGCGGATCTACTTGATGCACTGCATAGGCTACCGGTTGATCAAAAACAGAGCGCGGTCGTGGCGCTACAAAAAGTCCCGACAGAATTGAAACCAGCGCTCATCAAGCAATGGGTGCACCGTTGTGACACCGGGGGGATACGAAACCCGCTGGGATACCTGATGACGCTTGTCGGCATGGCAGTTCGTGGCGACTTCAACAGCCACTGGAACCCTGATGACAAGGCAAGATCGAGCCCAGGGCACCAAGAAGCTGCAGGTCCGCTAGTCATCGCAGATCAACCAACGAAAACAGTGGCTGTCACGCGCAGCCCTGAGTCGATACAAAACGCGAAACAAACACTCAGCGGGATGCTGCATCTGCTGAAGCCCAATCGGGGTACTCATCCATGACGTCAAACTCTGTGGATGACGCGGATAGCCTTGCGAGTAATTCGGGCCGAATCAATCTGTCAGGATTCTGCATCGGTGACCATTACAAGCCAAGTGATGTGGCCCGCAACACTTTGCCAGGCTCCGGCACCGACACTGGCCGCAAACCGAGTGTTGCGGCCCGCAACACTTTGCCAGGCGCCGGCACCGACACTGGCCGCAAACCGAGTGTTGCGGCCCGCAACACTTTGCCAGGCGCCGGCACCGACACTGGCCGCATACCGAGTGTTGCGGCCCGCAACACTTTGCCAGGCGCCGGCACCGACACTGGCCGCATACCGAGTGTTGCGGCCCACAACACCCTGGCAGACTCAGCCACCGACACTGGCAGCGAACCGAGTGTTGCGGCCTGCAACACTTTGCCAGGCTCCGGCAACGACACTGGCCGCATACCGAGTGTTGCGGCCCGCAACACTTTGCCAGGCTCCGGCAACGACACTGGCCGCATACCGAGTGTTGCGGCCCGCAACACTTTGCCAGGCTCCGGCAACGACACTGGCCGCATACCGAGTGTTGCGGCCCGCAACACTTTGCCAGGCTCCGGCAACGACACTGGCCGCA
This sequence comes from Pseudomonas sp. Pse79, assembly GCF_024519615.1. Classification (NCBI taxonomy): domain Bacteria; kingdom Pseudomonadati; phylum Pseudomonadota; class Gammaproteobacteria; order Pseudomonadales; family Pseudomonadaceae; genus Pseudomonas; species Pseudomonas sp. Pse79. The sequence goes on along the minus strand of NZ_JALJRR010000027.1, from coordinate 45,173 downwards.
TACCGAGTGTTGCGGCCCGCAACACTTTGCCAGGCTCCGGCAACGACACTGGCCGCAAACTGAGTGTTGCGGTCCGCAGCACCCAGCCACAGCCCTGAGATGTGTGGCCCAGAAAACGATCAACCAAATGGTAAATCTCGGCTCCTTCTATATATAGGTGCATCAACAAATCCCCTTCCGCTGGACTATGGATTTATTGCTGCACCTACAACCGCCAAATTGCAGCATGGGCACGTCAATCCTCTCCCCAAGGAATCACTGCACCATGGCTGATAACTTCCGGCTCAACATCGGTTCACTGCGCAGCGATGTGAAGCTAACCCTTCACACGCACCATGCAGCCCGTATCTGGATGGGACGCCCAAAAAATGATCTCAAAGTCGGCATCATCGGTTTGTCAGGGTTCTGCACTGTCGTCAATCGCATGTCTCGTGGAGCCCAACAGGATGATCCCTACTCCGATTGGTGGATGATCCAACTAGAAGAAAAAATCAGCGAGTCAAAGGAAGCGCTGAAAGCTATCGAAGAGCGCCTAGACACAGCGATGGCCTCCCTCCCCCCGGCCATCACCATCAGCGAAAACCTGTCAATCCAGCCTGTCAGCCTACCGCTGTACATTGCCAACCCACTCGGTTTCCAGGCCGTTTACCTGCTCACTAACTACGACGAAATTGTCAGGCGCATTCTGCTGGCCCAGCACGTTGGCCTTGTCGGGCGGCACGATATGGAAACCTGGATTGATGAAGGCGCAGCGGTACTGAGGAGACTTTTTGGGCTGGCCCAGAACTACAAATACTCCGGTGCTGCACGCGATGACTTCGCCGCCAACAATGCCAAAGCTGATGCAGCCCGAAAAATGTACGAGCGCTTTGGAGAACTGCCACAGGACATCCTGGAAGGCACCCGCCGTTCGAACTTCGCCCCACCCATCATTCGCGGCAAGCAACAAACCGAGGTGGAAGATCACCTCGATGAGGCCGAAGAGGGTTGATGCACATGGGCCAGCCAAAGTCCGAGGATGGAACGCTGCAACAGACAGCCTTCCGACCACTGCAACAGGAAGCCTTTCAGCGACTGCAACAGGCTGCCTCACTAAAAGGCCTTTTAAAGCCTTTTAAAGGTAAGGGGGAGCTGACCCAATTTGCTGCTCTATGCCGAGAACAGGAGTCGGGTTTGAAAGCCCTTGCCCAGGGAGTACTGGAACAAGCACGACGGTATCCCTTCACCTTAGTGCCGGTTCGGCTCACCGAGCAAAACACTCAAGCCGGTACCCAATTTTTGAGATGGCAGCAGGTGACAGATCGGCGCATGGGCGTAGGTGTTTGGGCAGAAATGATGAGCTCACCCAGAACACCAGAATCCTTGCTGCAGGATCTTTACGTGATGGAGCTGCAGCGCATCACCATGAACATGCAAATGAGTTTGTTGCACTCGATCACCAAACAGGCCGCCGAGTGCGCAGAAAAAATGGGCCAGGCAGAGGCCGTGTATACCGCTCGCCTGCAGCAGCTCAACACCCCAACGCAACACCAATAACCTCGGAGAATACCCATGGGCACGCCCGTACAAGGCTGGGAAGGCAATATCGGTTCTGCACCGGAATTCAAAGAATTCCCCAACGGCAATAAAGACCCACGTCGACTCATGCGAGCCAACGTTTACTTCGACAATTCGATTCCGGATGGTAAAGGCGGCTACGAAGATCGTGGCGGTTTTTGGGCGAATGTGGAGTGGTGGCACAAGGATGCCGAGCATTATTCGCAACTGTTCCAGAAAGGTATGCGAGTGCTGGTTTCCGGTCGTGCAGTAATGGACCGCTGGGAGAAGGATGGTGAGGAAAACGCAGCGCTGAAAATTCAAGCCGCTCGGGTCGCCATCTTGCCGCACAGGATTGCGAGCGTGTCCCTGACACCGTCGCAGCCCCAAGGCAGCACCTCACGTGATCAATCCAGTCCACAACCAGCGCCTGATTTCGACGACTACCCGGACCCTGACCGTCCGTTCTGATTGCAGGGGCTTAATTTCGGGCCACCAATCGTGAAACTTGTGGTGGAGGGAAACCCTCAACGTCTTTCCCTCCCCAATCGTGAAGCCTTAAGGTGTATGACAATGCGGGACGATGATGAGGTGAGGTGTCCAGATGGCTGGCTTCTGGTAGCTGCGGATCACCCCACGTTGGGGCGGCTGTACTGGCGGTACTGTGATGAAAGCGACGTAAACGCAGCAGACTTCTACGGTATCACCGATAACATTCAACTCGCCTCCTGGATAAAAGCTGGTTGGCGTGATAAAGACGTCTGGGCGAATGACTACAGTGACATGAGCTCATTTGTCGCACGAAGATTCATACAAGAGCTTTTAAATCCTGATCGCTACGACACCAACTACTTCGAACTTTTCAGCTGGGATGAGGAGTCTGAGGATCTTGAGCTTCATGGCGATTTACACGATTTACAACGTCGAAGTGGTCAATCTGTCGAGTTCTTCGTACATTGGCTAAGGGCCGCCGATTGGTTCGACACCCCGGCATCTGACTACAACAATTTCCCGTAAAAAATCGCGCCATGCGCGGATCTGTTGGTAGATGAATTTGAGCATCGAGGAGCAACCGGCATGGGTGATAACGCCTTCTTGCCTAAAACCTCTGACAAGCGACATTCCAACAACCCTCACCTGACGGTTATTGCCACTGGTGCGGCCGCTGCGCGGAAAGGGCTACGGGTGTATGACTGCCCTTACCAACACCCCGCTATGCGTGCATCGTGGCTAAAGGGCTTTGCCCAGGCACAGCAGCTATCGCTGGACCTATAGCCGCATAATGCCCTCCCCTGCGTATTGACCATTTCCTATTGAAGCCCTACCCGCCTGACGCAACATTCCCGCTCTAATTATTTGAGAGGGACACACCGTGAAGCTATTGATCATCGAGGCACCTGGTAAGCTGAAAAAGCTCCAGCCAATGATGAAGAAGCTGCGCCCAGGCGAAGACTGGCAGGTGGTTGCCAGTGGTGGGCACATACGCGACCTGCCGGCCAGAGGGCAGGACGACAGCATGATCACAACCGGGGTACGCAAAAACTACACTCCGGTATACGAGATCCTGGATAAGAGCGCCAAGGCCGTGCGAACCATCAAGGCCGCAGCCAAACAGGCCAGTGAAATCTACCTAGCAACCGACCCGGATCGCGAAGGTGAAAGCATCAGCTGGCACATCCAGCAGGTACTGGCGGTCAAATCCTACAAACGCATCACCTTCAATGAAATCACTCTCAAGCGTGTCGAAGAGGCTCTAGCCAATCCTCGCCAAATCGATTTGAACAGGGTCGCTTCACAAGAATGCCGGCGTGTACTTGATCGCTTGGTGGGTTACCTGGTGACTCAAGAGCTACGCCGATTGATGGGCAAGCCCACCTCTGCAGGCCGAGTGCAATCGCCTGCCGTCTACTTGGTTGTTTTGCGCGAGCGCGAGATCCGCAACTTTCAGGTAGTCAAACATTTCGGTGTGCGTTTGAACTTTGCGGATATCAATCAGGGCACCACCTGGTATGCAGAATGGCAACCGGTTCCGGACTTTGCGAGCAAAGACTTTCCTTACATTCAGGATGCCAACCTGGCCCAGTTCGTCGCCGCCACACGTAATGTCGTCGTTGAGTCTTGTGAAGACCGCAAGGCCGAGCGCCACCCACCCGCGCCTTTCATCTCTTCCACCCTTCAGCAAGCGGCTAGCAACGCCTTGAAATGGGACCCGGACAAGACCATGCAAGTCGCCCAGCGTCTGTACGAACAAGGCGTCATCACATACCACAGGACGGATAATCCCAACGTAACAGACGAGGCCATGCAGGATATTAGAACCGTAGCTAGATCTATCGGGGTGAAGGCCGTCGACGAGCGACGTACATTCAAGGCCGCCGAAGGGGCGCAGGAAGGCCACCCCGCTATTACCCCGACGCATTGGGCTGATGCAAAAGCTGGTGAGAACGACGAGGAGCTCGCCCTGTACAAGTTGATTTGGGTCCGGGCGCTGGCCAGCCAGATCGAAGCGGCGGTATTCGACGTGCGTGCTGTAAAACTGCTCGCGGTTGGCCCAAATGGTAAGGCTCTGCGATTCAATGCAACTGGTGAAACCCTTTTTCATCCTGGGTGGCGGAAACTGCTCAAGGGCGATGACACAGACGATGAGGAAGATGCAGCAGCGAGCAACCCAGTTCCTGCACTCTCACCAAAACAGATCCTCTCTGTGCATAACGGAGAACTGCTGAAGAAGAAAACCCAGCCGCCATCCCGCTACACCAAGGCCAGTCTAATCAAGGAAATGGAGCGCCGCGGTATTGGTCGTCCCAGTACGTTCGCCTCGATCTTGAAGAACATCACCAGCAAAGGAATGATCGAGGAAAAAAGCCGCAAGCTGGTACCGGCGCCGCTGGGGGAGGAAACAATCGCGAAGTTGGAAGGGTTCTTCAGTTTCGTGGAGCTCGATTTTACGAGTGAGCTGGAGCGCGATTTGGACAAAATCGCCCAGGGCCAAGACACCTATGGAGCTGTCGTTGCACGTCTGCATAGGCGCTTGGAAGAGGAACTGTCTCAGCAACGTGGAATGCCGAGTGTGCCGATGGCGTTAGCTCCACGCCCAGCCACAGCAGGTGGCGCTTTCAACTGTCCCAAGTGCAATCAGCCCCTCGCAAGGCGACAGAAAAAAGGAGACGGTGGCTATGACTTCTGGGGTTGTACCGGCTTCAAAGCGAATGGATGCAAGGTGAGTTTTCCAAACTTGAATGGCAAACCAGATCTCAATAAACCCAGAGGGGTGTGACCTCAGCCATTGCCGATATAAATCACCGTCAACGCCGTTACGCATTAATCCTGGAAGCCCGCCCCCCTATACCTGACATTCCTCTGCGATATTGCAGAGGAGGTCATGGGTGAGCGTACAGAAGAGGCAATCGGTGTTGGGACTGCGCATCTTAGCGCCGAAGCTGGAGAAGTTCTCTGACCGGCAAATTGAAGTCGCCCAGACCTGGGCTTTGCATTTTAGCGTACCGCCCTCCCGACTGACCTCCTTCATCGAAAACTATCTGAGTTCAACCGTCCACACTCGGTGCTGGTGCGTCACCCTGCCTTCAACAAGTGATCAAAAACGGCCAGTTTTGGCCAGAATCGGCGATCACCTCCAGTACTTCGATGGTCATCAGGTTAAGGCCTGCAAAATCACCAGCAAGGACCGCGTCCACAAGAAAAAACCCACCGCACTGGTGGCCCAGCAGCTAATGCTCAGGTTTGAAAAACGCTGGTATGCAGAAGTCCTACTGACCTCTTTCTGCAAGTCGGCTGGAGAGAGGGCGCAAGCCCTATCGATTGAAGATATCGGATGCTTTAATCGCAGAGGCTACGATTCAATGGTGAGCAACAATCGGTACTTCAATCCTCGAAACCGGTTTTACCTGAAGCAGATTGGCAGCACGCTGAAGCAGTTTTGCCAGTGCCTCGATCAGGAACTACTGTTCGCCATCCGTTCAGCGCAATGCCCCTCCCCCAAGCTCTATAACTGGCTGGCTCAAGGCGACCGTAAACGCCGCCTCCAGGCATTGAAAGCCCAACCGGTACTGATTCCACTTCTGTTACTTGTAGGTCAATCGACGTGGCCGTGGGATGGTCAGCAGCACGTATACATGAACTGCCCGTGGGATGAGCTTCAGGCGTATCGCCCAATTTGGAGCGAATACGACTATTTGTTTTCAGCTCAAGAGTGCCTGATAGGTCGCATTGCTGACGCGGGTCTGCCCCTTATCGACACTCTGGCGTGGCTGCTACAGGCGCCGCGCGCTGCAGTGCGCTACTTAGGGCAACAACGGGTATTCGACACCGGCAGTGCATTGACCTGTATCAATCGTGAGGGGCCAGAAGGGACCTGGCATCGACTGCTGCTAGGAGCCTCACTGGGCAATCGCCGTCCCTTTAAAAAAGCTCACTGGATCACTTTCTTCGCCCTGCTGGATAAAATCCCGTATCAACTGCGGGAGCAGACGCAGGACTGGAACAGGCTGCTGTCCGGATGTCCTACTGATTGGTCGGATCCCAGTTGGTCCAAAATCGCCGACGACTTGCGAGACCTAAACGAGCTCTTCAACAACATAGATGAGAGCTACGGACCCGATGCCCGTGAAGCACTGCAAAAACTCAAAAACTTCATTGGTACTGCTACCTATCACCAGATCGCCAGCTTGGTGGATAGCTTTCACCTAGCAATGATAGAGATACGTGAAGCTCTGGATGCCGCAGATCCCCAAACAAAAACAGACTCATTTACGCCCTGGAGGCCGCTGCTTAATTCAAACGACACATCCCTCGTAAGCCCGAATGGACTGCAAATTGTCGAACTGAAGTGCCCAGCCGATCTGGATGCGGAACATCGAGCGCTGGGCCATTGCATTGATGGTTACGACTACAGCGCTTATCGGGGTAACTGCCGTCTTATTTCGGTTCGCGAAAACGGGCAATCGTTGGCCTCTGCCGAAATCCAGATGAATGAGAGTGCCTGGGGCGAAACGCTAGAAAAATTGACTCCCAAACACCTGGTGACGACACAATTGAGAGGGCTCCACAATCGCACACCTAAATCGGGGTCCAGGGTTGCCCGGGCCTATCAATGGTTTTGGGCAAAGATCAAATCGGGTGAACTCGCCATCAACCTGAAATGGCCAGACCAAACCCTATCCATGTCTCGCTATACAAATCGAAACCGGAAAAAACTGCATGCTCAAGCGTGCGCGGAATGGATCAACCTGCACCTGAGCAGAACATGAGCCGTCCGCGCCTCATGAACCGCCGGCAGGACCTGGTAGAAAAGGTCATTTTTGACGGCTATGACTTCGGCATTTTGTTGCAGTACGTCGACGGAGCCAATCGGCTGTTTCTCGAACGTGATGGTTTCTACATCCGACGTGCCGAGCATCCTCAGCATCGCTATTGGCGTTTGCCCAAAGGCAAGTTGCTGGATGACCTGGATGTGTTCTTCCACCGGTTGATGGAGTTGTCCGAGGACCGTTTCAATGAAAATTGGGAGACGTTTTCACATAAAATCACGGTCGCACAACACGCTCCAGATCGGCAGGCATTTACTTGGGGTCTGACCTTTCGGGTCGCTCCACTCGTTCAGGGGGGGATCCTTCTGTCGGGTGACTACCACCCTGGCGCAGTCGCCGTTGCTCGGCGTATGCACGGCGTGTTTCTTGGGCATTCCAAATCTTGGCGCATAGACGCCAGCGCGGAGGTGGTGCGAAGCAACCTGATTCTGGAGCTTGCAGTGTCAGAGGATCAGTTCGAGATCCTGGACACCGTGCAGGAGCTGCTGACCGACGGATCCATTGTTCCTACTGATGAAATCACCCGCATCAGTCTTGGAGGACCACCACAAGAGCGTGCAGCACAAGCGACTGACGACAGCACGTCAACCGATGTGTATCTCGCCGCCGTGCCCTCAATCGAGCGCACCGAGTTCACCACCGAGCAAATTAATCAGGCCTTGGCAGGTTATTCTTTACTGGACCATCAACCTGCGGGTATCCGGCACTTGCTACAGCGGACCAGTGCATTACTTGCAGATGATATGGGTCTTGGGAAAACACGTCAGGCAATCATTGCCGCCGCTGTCAGAGCCTCTGAAAGACCTATTTTGGTCATCACCTTGTCGACGCTGATCATCAACTGGCAACGAGAAATCCAGATGGTGTATCCCAACGCCGCAATCGGCCAGCAGGTCTTTGATCCCTCTTCGCAGTGGATGATCACCAACTACGAACGCCTTGGCGATTACGTGCTGCATGCAGCCCACTTTGAAGTGATGATCATCGATGAGGCTCACCGCCTGAAAGAGCCTACTGCCGCGTGGACACGTCATGGGTTCGACATTGCCGCCAAGGTGCCTAATCGATACCTGCTGACTGGCACACCGGTGCTCAATCGAGAATCAGAACTGCACACGCTGCTACGACTGTCCGGCCATCCTGTCGGGAAACTGCCCCTCAAAGAGTTCTGCGAGCAGTTCGCCGGCAGTCAGGATTTTCGCAAGAATCTGCGCGATGCGATTGGCGATTGGATGCTTCGGCGACGCAAGGATGTGTTACCCGGACTCAAAGGCAAACAGCGCCAAACGCTACCCGTCGAACTCACCACTGAAGAGCGCAAGCAATACGATCAGATTCGACTTGAAGACAGGCCTAGCCTGGCCAGGCTGGGATCACTGCGTCAGTTGCTTGAACAAGTGAAGGTTCGGGTCGTTATGGATCTGCTGTGCGAACTGGACGCGGAGGACAAAGTTATCTTGTTCTGCGAGTTCAAAGACACGGTAGGAACATTGCGAACTCGGTGCGAGCAAGCTGAGTATGGGTGCGTCACAGTAGTCGGCAGCGACTCGGTGGGCAAACGTCAGAAGGCAATCGACCAATTTCAAAGCGACTCGCACACCCGCGTTTTCGCGGCCACGACATCTGCGGCTGGAACAGGCAACAATCTCACAGCGGCCAACTATGTCATGTTCCTGGGACTGCCCTGGGCGCCTGGACTGCAGGACCAGGCGGAGGACAGAGCCTACCGAAATGGGCAGTTGCGAATGGTCGTAGTGAAAATCCCGCTGGTGGAAAACACCATCGACCAGATGCTCTGGCAAATGCTGCTGGATAAGCGCCAGTTGGCAAGTGACCTCATTGAACCAGATGCAGCCGCCAACGCTAGGGCCGAGTTATCGGCCAGCCTGTGAACGGCATCTGATAGCCCCCCCTCACATTCTTTAATTTCGGCTGAACTGGATGCCATGATAAATACCTGGAGACGCGGTTTTCTATTTCCTACTGCGCAGTAAATAGCAGCCTGTCACCGTTCCCCCATCACCAAAGGGGGCCTCTCGGCACATGATCAGGCACGTCACCACGCTTTCGCTGCTCGCGTTTATCGCCAGTTGCACGACCCAAACGGCGCAGACAATCAAGCCCGCGTACGACAGCAGTAGAAACCCGGACATGTTGACGCCGGACCTCTACCCCGGCGGCGCCGTTGCTGAAAAAGAGCCCGTCGTGCGCTACGGCCGTTACACCCTGGTCAGCACCTTGCCGGACTCTGGTCAACGTGACCTGATGGCTCAAATCATTGACGTCAGCATCCCTCCCAACATGCACCCAAACGTGCGCGATGCCATGCAGTACGTGGTTGATCGATCAGGTTATACGCTTTGCTCGGCAGACACTGGCCACGTCAATATCCTTTACACCCGTCCTCTGCCGGCAGCCCAATACAAGCTCGGCCCAATGACACTGCGCAACACTCTGCAAGTACTTGCGGGTCCGGCCTGGCAGGTGAAGGTCGACGAAGTAAATCGCCAGGTTTGCTACGTGCTGCGCCCTGGCTATCAGCTACCTGATACTGCACGGCCTGGATCGACGCAGGTTGCTCAACTCAATGCACCCACCACTGCTAAGCCGGCTCCCGCAGCCCCAACCAAAGACGATTCGGGCAGTCGAGTAGTAGTCGCCGCGGTGCCGCAAACGGCACCCTTCACAGCAACTGCAGCAGCCGCTACGACTGTAACGAATCCTACACCAGCCAAAACCGTGGCCCCTCCTGCAGCAATTGCGAAGGATGGCTCTGCCAAACATACGTCTACCTTGCCGACTTCAACTCCTGCCTCGAGCAAGACCAATAGTCCCACTGCCAAGGCAGCTGCAACTGCGACTCCATTGACTCAAGCCATTGCTACAACCAGTCCGGTCACTCCGGTTACTCCAGCCATTGCCACGCCGAAGCCGCTGGCCCAGATATGGACGGCTTCAACTGGCTCAACTCTTCGTCAAACCGTCGAAGGCTGGGCTGAAAAAGCGGGCTGGAAACTGATGTGGCAGGTCGATGATTTGGATTACTCAATTGACGCTCCACTTCGATTTGAGGGCAGTTTCCAAGAAGCCATTGGGTCGATTTTCCCTCTGTACGACTCGGCTCCACGGTCCTTTCTGGTCGATGTGGTCGACAGTAACTCATCACAGCGGCTGATTTTGATTACAGAGAGGAACAAATGATGACTGCTCGTCTCTGGATCAAAGGCACAGCCTTGACACTTATGGTCGCGCTGGTGAGTTCCTGTTCGCTGCAGCGTGTGAATGAATCGGCCAGCCGAGCTGAAAATGACGCTGCGACAGCCTCTCAATACAGCCGGTTTCTGAGAAATCAGCAGCAAGAGCCCGCGCGCGCTACGGTGGTGTTCCGCGACAAACCCTGGGTTTCAAAACAACCGATGGTCGCCAAGCGCGGTTTACCCCTGACCATGGATTGCGACATCACCTATCGCCCTTCGTATTCCGTTGGCATCACAGAGATCGCGCGTTACATCACCAGCGAATGCGGCGTTCCGGTCATCGTAGCGCCTGATGCCATCGATCCAAGCGTCCTGTCCAGTACGACGCAAGGTAGCTCGGGCCCCAGCGCCTCCCCAGGTTTGAATCAACCCGACAACCTGTCCAACTTCATGCCTGCAGGCGTCATTGGCAACGTGCCCACCAATGCCCGCTCCATGAATATGATCGGACAGATTGCTCTCCGCACATTTCCCATCAAATACAGCGGCAAACTGTCAGGGTTGCTGAATCAAGCGACCGCCCAGTTGGGCTTAGCGTGGAGCTATTCCTCCGACGACCGTAGCGTGCATATCACTTACTTCGACACCAAGACGTTCGATGTTTGGGCATTTGGCGATGACCAGGTCATTGAAAGCACAGTGAAGTCAGGCTTGCTGACCACCACAGGCAGTGGAAGCAGCTCCGGTGGAGGTGGAGGATCCTCGTCAACAGGTGCCTCGGGTGAGTCCGGCAGCAACCAGAGCACCACCGTCACCATCAAGACATCACTGATCGGGGACATTGAAAAAAACGTCGAGGCGATGCTGAGCCTGCAACCGCAAGGTCGTATGTTCCTTTCTCGATCCACTGGTTCCCTGACGGTGAGTGATCGACCAGAAGTCCTTTCAAACGTCGCCAAATACTTGAACTCAATCAACCGCAGCATCACACGTCAGGTGCTGTTCAATGTCAAAGTCTTCGAAGTGACCCTAACCGACAAAGATCAGACTGGGCTGGACTGGAAGGCGGTCTTTACCAACCTGAGCAACAAGTGGGGCTTTTCCCTCAAAAATGCCACAACAGGAATTAGCACCGGCGCGGTCTCGGGCTCGTTCAGTATTTTAGATACTTCAAAGTCCCCCTGGGCCGGCTCCAATCTGATTATTAAAGCGCTTTCTGAACAGTACCGCGTCTCAAACGTCCGTTCTCCCTCAGTCACAACTTTGAATTTACAGCCTGCCCCTATCCAGGTCGGCAACGTAAAAAGCTATATCGCATCGAGTTCCACAACCACAACGGCCTCCGTCGGATCGTCCACATCACTGAATCCCGCGACGATCACCAGCGGTTTCAACATGATGTTGCTTCCTCGGATTATCGACCAAGACAACCTGCTGCTGATGATCACTTTGAGCATGAGCAGCAAACCCACTTTCACCCCCTTCAACAGCAACGGCTCCAGCGTTCAGACAACCGATTACGACACCAGGAACCTCTCTCCCAAAGTTCGACTTCGCAGCGGTCAAACACTGGTATTGACCGGCTTCGAGGAGAACAGCGAAAACGCGACCAAGTCCGGTGTAGGTGACCCAGGGTTCTTCGGTTTGGGTGGCAGTCGAATTCACAGTACAGACCACAACGTATTGGTCGTACTGATTACACCCGTTGTCGATAGCGACAGCGTAAGCCCTAGTACCCTGAATACACCTGCTGCCAACGATCCATGGGGTTCTTGTCCTAGCCCAGTGCTGAATTGCGCAGGTTTTAAGGGGTAAACCATGGTCGCGGAAATAACGAAAAGCACACGCTCTGCGCGCGTCCAGGTCTTGCAGCACAGAGGGAAATCGTTTGTGACTGGACTGCGCTGGCATCCGCTTGGCAGCGTCACCGGTCACATGAAAGAAGCGCGCCAGTATGGCCGTGAACACCAACTGGACATCGTTGCAATCCGCAGGACACCGGCGATCATTCAGGCAGGTTTTGTGGCGCACAGCGACAGCGTCACCAAAGGCATGTATTCGCTTGCAGCGACTCTGGCTGGACAGTTGGGCGACTCGTGGATTGCTGCGTGGCGGACGGCCCCGGATCTTGACCAATACGCCTTGGTTGCGGTGTATCAAGGTGGTGTGATTTCAGGCTGTGACATGATCGGTACAGGCGCCGAGGTGCAGCGCAGGGTCGTGCAACAACGCAGTCGCGGCATTCAATTCAGCCATGAGTACCTGCCTCCTGAGTTTGAGATGGGCGGGCATCCTCTGGACGTCGAGGATCTGCTTCAACCCGAGAAACTGAAACGTGAATATCGACTTCGACCGCTCGTATTTGGACTCTCCAAGACCGAACTGGTGCAGCTCTCGATTCTTGCAGCGCTGATCGCAGTCGGCGTCATTGGCTGGGCGCAATGGCAGAGCCATCAGGCGCAAATAGCCAAGGAGGCAGCGTTCCAGGCTGAACAACAACGTCTAGCTGAGTTGGCCAGGCTGCAAAAAGAATCGGGTGTGGAACAACCTCCCCAAGCGCTTGAACATCCCTGGGCCAAACGTCCCTCTGTTGAAGATTTTTTAGGGGGTTGTAGCAGCAGTATTTATCAATCGCCCCTGTCTATTAAGGGATGGCTGTTCACGAGTGCCGTGTGCGATGGCGCACAGGTCCTGTCCTCTTACACACGTTCGGGCAATAGCACCGCCGACGAACTGATACAGGCCACTCAAGGCCACTATTCTGATCGGCCGGCGTTCTTTGACGAGGGTAATTCGGCCACGTTGAAGCTCGACATTTCGTTGCCGGCATCTGGTGATGAGCCACTCAAAGAAGCAATCGTGATGCTGGCGAATTTGTCTTCCTGGTTGCATAGCTTCAACCAAAAACCAGTCCTTAAAGAAGTACCGGTCGTTGTGCCCGTTCAACCGGCCATTCCTGGTCAGCCTGCTCCACCGCCGCCGCCACCTCCTCAATGGAAGCTGTTTGAGCTGCGCTACAGCACCGGGATTACCCCATTGGACTCTTTATCCGGCGCACCAACTCAGGGGCTTCGGCTGCGTGAAATCGAAACCAAATATGAGGCTGGCCACCTTGTCTGGTCAGTAATAGGTGACCTTTATGCGAAATAAGACGCTGCGCTTGTGGTGTTCAATTCTTGCCTTCGGCGCCCCCATCTGTTGGGCGAGCGAAAACACGCCTTCCGGGGTAAACGTCGGCGAGCTGGCCATCATTCAAAGCCAGACGATTTTGTTGAACGCCAAGGCCGAAAAGGCCAAAGCCGAAAGATCCATTAACGGTGAAGACCACAGCGCAACGTCGCAGTCTTCGCCTTCGCCTTTGCTTTTTTCACAAGGCAACTTTACGCAATCGACGTCAGCCTCGACCCGCAGCGCTGATGCACAGCCTGAGTTACCTGTTGTCAAAGCCGTCTTCGGCTCAGCAAAGCGTCTGCGCGCCACCCTGCTCTACAGCGGCGGGGTTGAGATCGACGCTGATGCCTCCTCACGGGAACTGCCTGGGGGCTACCGTGTGGCAATCCTCACCTTCGACAACGTGACGCTTGAGCGAAACGGCAAGCGCTATCCCCTCGGTTTTTCCAATACCCCTCCAGTCGTTCCAGGCAACGCCAGTTACCCCACGCCTAGCAACACCGGGGCTGTCCCCGTGCTGCCCGGATTGTTCCCAGGCCAACATTAAGAAGACAGTGCTATGACGATCCCGGCTGGAAATCCCAAAGTAATTGAGCTTGGCGCCGAAGAACCCATTACGGAAATTCTGATATCTCACGAAACATTGCTGACCGCTGCTGGAGGGCCGTTTGAGCTGAAACCGGAATTGCGTCAACTGTGTGCGCTGACTAGCGACGGGATTTTGTACGTGTCAGCCCAACACCAAACGGATGCCTATGTCATGGCATTCGAGGATCAGCTAGAGCACGAAAATCATCCTTTTGAAGTCAAGATCTGCTCCATGAGCACAATCAAGGCGCTCTACCAGGCTAATGACGATGCTAATGGTAAAGCCCTGTCGGCCACCGAAACAAAACGCCAGGCCCAGGTGGTGCAACTGCTTGGAGAAGCCCATCGGAATAATGCAAGCGACGTTCATTTTGTGGTGGGCCACGACATCACTCGGATCTTCTTTCGCATCGACGGGCTCTTGTGGGAGGCAGAGCAGCATCAGAGCAAAGTTGGCATGGAGCTCTGCTCTTCGCTCTACAACAGCATGTGTGATGTAGCGAAAGAGCACTACCAACCGCAAGTGAGCCAGGACGCCAGGGTTAAACGAGCCTATGTCGAACAACTCGGCCTGTTCGGCGCCCGGGTCGCCACACGGCCGCTCGTTGATGGCCCTCTCATGGTTCTCCGCCTGCTGTACGACGACAAAAACAAAATGACACTGGAGGACCTCGGTTTTCTTCCCCAGCAAATCGAGGCATTCAGCCGCATTCGTAGCATGCCTTATGGAGTAAACCTGATAACCGGCCCCACAGGCTCCGGGAAGTCCAAGTCCCAACAGGTCAATCTGAACCTGCTTTATCAGGAATGTGGTGGCACAAAACACATTTTGACGATGGAGGACCCTCCTGAATATCCAATCCTGGCCAACCAGTCACCACTGGGTGCGGGCGAAACTTGGAACGAAGGTATCACCAATACCATGCGACTGGACCCCGACATCCTGATGTACGGGGAGATCCGGGATCTTGCGTCAGCTCAAGCGGCGTTCCGTGGGGGAATGACCGGGCACTTGGTACTTTCGACACTGCACACTAACAACGCCGTAGCAGCCCTACAGCGGCTGATAGACATGGGCGTAGACCGCTACCTAGTCACCGACCCGGCCTTGATGACGAGCGTCGTGAATCAGTCACTGCTGCCTGTGCTATGTCCTCACTGTCGAGTACCTGCAGTTGCTCATCTGGACCAGCTCAATGCTGCGCTGACACAGCGCTTGCGCGACCTGCAGGCGATCGATCTGACCTATCTCAAAGGCCCTGGGTGCCCACACTGCAAACGCCGTGGCGTCATTGGGCGCACTGTGGTTGCGGAAACTCTGCTCACCGACCTCAAGTTCATGCGCGTTTTCAATGAACAGGGTGCAAGTGCAGCACGTCGCCATTGGGTTAAGGAAATGGGCGGCATCACCAAAACTGCTCACACGATCATCAAGCTCAAACAAGGACTGGTAGATCCACGTCATGCGGAAATGATGGTAGGACCGCTGGACTTTGATCGACAAACCCTGGAGCTCGCTCATGCTCAGTGACGTCAGAGGAATGCTAAATGGCTGGGCGGAGACCTTCTACGCCAAGCAGTTCGGCAAAAACGAAAGAATCCAGTTCTACGAGAGCCTGATGGGCATCCTTGAGGATGGTGTCTCGCTTGAGGACGCACTGCACACGGTCGCCAGAGCGTTCAGCGATAACGGCCAGAAATTGCATCCAGTCTCTCTTGCCTGCAGGGATATCGCACAATCGGTGAAGGGCGGGAAATCCCTTAGCATTTCCTGCGAAGGCTGGGTTCCCTATGACGAGAATTCACTGATCGCTTCCGGGGAAGACACGGGCAACCTGGTGCAGGCTTTTCGGGACTGCGTGAGGATTATTGAAGTACGCCAACGGATCAGCAAACTCGTAGCCTCGGCCACCGTGTTCCCCTCCGTGGTGTGGAGCGTCATGGCGGCGCTGCTGTATGTGATTGCGGTTTGGATGGTGCCCGCCATGACACGTCGGTCTAACCCCGAGGCTTGGACGGGTGTACCGGCTTTTCTCTACGCCCTATCGAACTTCGTGACGCACTACGGACTGGTGACCCTGATCGCGGTGGTCATATTCATCCTCTTATCGATCATCACCCTACCGGTGTTTTGCGGACTTCAGATCACGGCTGCCAGCCCGTCGTGGAAGCTGAAGTTGAACAAGCTGCTCCAAATCCTGAGAGTCCGCGCCGAGCGTCTACCCCCTTGGTCGGTCTACAAGGCGCTTCACGGGTCCATCTTTTTGCTCAACATGGCAGTGATGTTGCGCTCAGGCATCAACCAGCTCGATGCGCTTACCTCTCTTCAGCGCAATGCCTCCCCATGGTTGAAGGAGCGACTGACTGCCATTCATTACGGCGTCAGTGCCGGCAAAAACTTCGGCACTGCACTGAAGCTCGCGGGTCACCAATTTCCCGACCCGATGGCCATGCACTTTCTCGAAGTACTCGCCATACGCAAAGGCTTCGCCGAGTCGATGGAACGGTTCTCCAACCGCTGGCTGGAACAAACACTTCAGCGGGTCGAGGCCATCGCCAAATCTCTCATCGGTGTGTCCTCCATGGCCATGGGGATCATGATGATTCTGGTGGTGATCGGGATCTTCCAATTGGCCGGAAAAGTCACTGAAACGCTTTAACTCAAACTCAAATGAGGTACCGGAAATGCCATTTAAGACCCCCAAAAACCAAGGTGGATTCCTTTCTCTGGACGGGATGTTCTGGCTCATGCTGATCGCGGTGGCGCTCGGTTTCATCGTGTTTATGGGATACAGAACATTCGGTAGCTCAGACGTCACTATTGAACAGAGCAATCTCGGCACGTTGCTGAGCAATACCAAAAGGCTGAAAAGCACCACGGGTTACGCCACTGCCGGCACCAACTTAGCGCCATCCTTGATCAACCTCGAAGCTACCGGCGGCATGAGCATCAACGGCACTACCTTGTCCAACCGCTGGAACGGCGCTGTGACCGTGGTGAGCAACGGCATGACCTTCACCATCACGGAATCCAACCTCCCGAAGAATGCCTGCATCACCCTCGCTTCTAACATGGCCAAGGACAAACAGACGACGACGGCGATCAACGGTGGTACTGCTATTGCCGGCGAAATCACTGCAGTGGCCGCTGCGACCAGCTGCTCTTCAGACGCCAATACAATCGCCTGGACCTCGTACTAAGGAGTCCAGTGTGAGCGTGATCTCTGAAGCTGAATTCGTCGACCTGTACCTGGGCGACGGATTTGCCGACGCCAAAGGTCTCCCAGGGCAAGCGCGAAGGGTTGAAGCTCCGGCTGAATGGCGAGCAGACCTTGAGCGCTTGCGGCTGCAGTGTGAGGAAAAACACGCGGCTACCCAGGACCCGGAATTCGCTTTGATTGAAGATGGCGTAGTCCTGCGCGTTACCCAATTACTGGACTTGAATGGAAAGCCCGTATTCGTTCTAAGTAAGTCATCGGTTCAGATTCGCCCCTTGGATATGTTGGGTCTACCCGATTATCTCCAGGACGCATTGATGAGTGACACAGTACGCGGACTTATCTTCATTTGCGGCGAAATGGGCACAGGTAAAACCTCGAGCGCTGCCTCTTTGGTTAAGGCTCGCCTTGAAGCTTGGGGCGGCATTTGTGTGGCGGTAGAGGATCCTCCAGAACCGTATCTGAACGGAAGACACGGTGAAGGGCGCTGCATTCAAGTTCCTGTTTCTCGCCGCCTGGGAGGCTACGAGGAAGCGTTGATCCTGGCACTACGCACAAGAGCTGATTTGCTGTTTGTCGGAGAAATTCGCGACAGCGCGACGGCGGCACAAGTCATCCAGGCCTCAATCAACGGCCACCTGATTATCTGCACGGGCCATGCCGGCAGCGTCATTCAAGCCATTGAGCGGATACCAGCCATGGCTCAACCACTGCTGAAAAATGCTCGCGAGCTGCTTTCCAGGGGCCTAGTAGCTGTCATTCATCAGTCTTTGTCGAAAGCTGCTGATGGGAGCAGTCGACTGACACTGCAGAGCCTGTTGTTCACCGGTGATGACGGTCCAGGCATTCGTGAAAAAGTCCATGCAGGAAAGATCACCTTGCTTGATCAAGATATTTCCGCCCAATCATCTAGGAGCCTCTGGAATGACCAGTAAAAGAAAGCAACGTGGCTTTCTGAGCCTGGACATGGCGTTCGGATTGATCGTGTTTTCCGTCGTCGTAACCATGGCGATTATTTGGCAAATTAGGCAAATGGACGCTCAGGATTACCGCATTGCTGCTGACCAGCAGAGAACCATCTCTGAAGCACAAGCAAAATACCTGAAGGACAATTTCAACGCCGTATTGAACAACGCTACAGCGACCGTGCCGGTGCAAATTACCGTTCCGATGTTAATCAACACCCACTATCTTCCTGCAGGTTTTAGCTCCACCAATTCATTCGGGCAGACCATTCTCGGCCTCGCCCGAAAGCCCAATCCCAACCAGCTGGAGGTGATCGTCGTCACCACAGGTGGGCAGACGATTCCTGAAATGGGTATTCGCGCCATCGCTGAAAACCTCGGCGGCCCTGGTGGCTTCATTTCAACAACTAATCCGAACATTGTTCAGGGTGTACGTGGAGGATGGCAAGTAGCACTTAGTAACTACGCCATCGCCCCCGGTCCAGGGCACACAGCAAGCGCCCTCTTCCTCATGGACGGTGCTTTGGCAAATGACTACCTATATCGAAACGCCGTGCCCAATCATCCTGAATACAACGCAATGAATACTGACCTCGGGATGGGTAATCACAACATTAACAACGTGGGAAGCCTTACTGCCTCAGGGAACGTCGCCACTGGGGGGGACGTTACAGCCCGTAATGTCACCGCTACCGCCAACGTCAACGCAGTAACCGCCAACATTACCGGTGATACCTATACCGGTGGCTGGTTTAGAACACGTGGTGACACAGGGTGGTACAGCGAGAAGTGGGGAGGAGGCATATACCAGAACAGCCCAGACTGGGTCCAAGTATATGGAAACAAAAACTTCTCAACCGGTGGTGAGATACGCGCCGGAAAACTCTCATCGAGCGGACGTACTCAAGTTGGAGAGTATCTACAGCTCGATGGCGCCGCAGTGGAAGGAAACGATTGCTCTCCCAACGGCATGTGGGCCAGGGATGCAAATGGACCTTTATTCTGTGGAGAGGGTAAGTGGAAAAAACCGGGGGGATGGGAGTTTCAACTCATCCAGGGAACATGCCAGGCCCCCTACAGAGGAAGTGTGACCTGTTCCCTCGGAGATACCACCTGGAAATCATGTTCTCTAACTGGCGCCTTTGGCGTTGGTGATAGCGAGGCAGGTTACATTTTTAGAAATACGAGCGGCTGGTATCTCTCTACCTCACGGCTAACTTGGCCGGGTCTTTTTTACTGGAGCTGCTTTAAGTAGCTGTACACGAGCCATCTCACCGTAAAGGTAATTTCATGTACATCGAGGTTCGGAATTTTTGTTCAAGGAACTTGAATGAAAATCACAAAAGCGGCAAAATGCCACCACTTGAATTTTTTGACTTGGATAGGACGATGTCGGAAAGACTGGAGAATGGAATCGAGTATAGTCGTGAAGAATTACATGCATGGCTCGAAACCCGAAGTAGGATTTGTTCAACTCCTCTATGGCGTCGAGCTCTGGAGGGAAAAGAGGTATTCGAAGTGGGCGATTACACTTATAAAATAAATCCGGCCTCACCTGAACGCTATTTGGTTAAATGCATCAAGACATCAGATCTCATTAATCCCCCTACTAACTTAGCCACTCTTAAACGTATCTCCAAATATTGTTTTCTGGCGTTTTGTCTGTTTGGAGTTTTCATCGCCCTGTACGCCGCCAAGCATGGCTTATCTCTGTCATAGGTCTTGAGCTAGCTATGGCAGTCCAAAATCTGATAGAGACCAGACTATGACAATGCAATGGCTAGTACTCACGATACTTATCATTGGTACAGGCATTTTTCTAGATAACCAACATGAGGCCCAGCGCGTCTCCGACTACGCATCACTCGACTCATTGAGCCGCAACTTTCTGATTTATCGATCCGCAACAGCTGCATTTGCTCAGTCCAACCCAGGCTTCAGTGGGGTTCCTGGCGACTCGTTGCTCAACCTGCCTGCGTGGTTTAACAAACCTCTAGGTGTTGGGTCTTACATATTGACTGGTAGATCCTATACGTATTTTAACGGGGTCGCCCCATCGGGCATGCCCTCGTCGCTGGTCGACCTGACCCAGTCGACAACCGTCGGAGTGAACCGCGCAGGGATTCTTGTTTCCCCCAAAGCCGGAGCGACCGGGATTTCCATTCCATCTGCTGTGCCCGAGGGTGCAATCGTCGCGGTCAACTGACCAAATCACCGTTCAGCAGTCGCTATGTTGCATATCCCCAGGCCTATCAACATAATGCACGCAACAATGTTTCCACCCCGTTGGCTACTGGCGGTCATCAGTAGCGCCCGGTGATGCAGCTTGCTTCATCACCAACCCCAAAGCACGCATAGCTCCGGGAAGGGCGTGCGGACCTGGTTCAAAGCTCTCCCTGTGTCTCCCTGTTCAAGCCAGACACGCAGCCGTCTAACTCGTGAATTGCGAGTTCATAGGCACATAGGGCTTTGTTGAGGTTCGAAGCACCGTAGTCTAAGGGCCACACTGGTGTTGTGGCCCATACTTTTTAAAGCTCACACAATGGGTAGCCTGATCATCTTGCAAAGGATGATCAGGCTACCCATTGGTAGCCACTTTTCCCTGCCGGTGGCCCGCCGGCGAAACGCAGGGCTCCCTTTGTGCGCGGATGCGTGCCTTATGTTTGCTGGCCTCAGCCACGATAATCGGCCAGGTGTAGGAAATGAGACGTTCAGATCACAGCCCAGGGATCGATGACGCCTCAATCTCTCACAGGTGGTATTTTTTTCTGAAAGACGTGTCTTATCTACAACCGAGGGTAACTGTTGACCCAGCTGCTCTCGGTAGCTTCTCCTGTTAAGTTAAATCTGCTTTTGCCCTCCCCGAATTACCCCTCCCGTTTGACACATCACTTTCCCCCTTCGATGATATGAGCGTGTTTTGCTGACGTCGTCAGCATCATGCCCAGGCAGTCAGGATCTTTAAGACTGCGACACGATGTTGGTGTCTGATCCGCCCAAGACCGCTGAGCTTCTGGTAGCGCGGTCGGTCGGCATCTGTCGATAGAAGCACCTTATGCAACTCACCTCGCGGGGAATCACTTCCCCAACAGGGCCAGTGTGTTCTCCGCATTTAACCTGCAGGAGAATCACCATGTCCAAACTCGCTTATAGCTTCGGTTTCGCGCTCGGCACTGTCACACGTAGTTTCCTACGTGCCGTGAGAAGACCTAGCGCTGCGCCTACCGCTATCCACGCCAAAGTAGCTCCATTGCTTCCACCACCCTGCGTACCCGATCGCCTGGTGAGCGAGATGGATCATGTGCCGGCATTAGCTCGTAAAGGTGTTGATCTGAACCATTGGTACACGGCAAATACACGAGTGGTCGAAAAAACCGCTCGCAGGTCGCGTAAGAAACCAATTGCGCACTCACTGACATCTGCAACTTGCTAAGCCGCTTATCCTCTCCCCGTAAGGAGCCTTCCCTCGGGAAGGTTTCTTTAGCGTTTTTACGGAAGGGGCTTGACAAGCGACAATCGTATTTCCATGATCTGAACATGTATCGCTGACGTCGTCAGCAACATGCCCATGTAGTCAGGATCCGCAAGACTACGATGCGGTTTACCGCATTGATCCATTCCCAAGATCGCCATAGCTTCCGGTAGCGCGATCAGTCGACTCAGTCGATGGAAGCACCTTCCCCACCCATGACGGGCCTACCCCGTCAGGGCAGGCCTCTCAATTTTTTGGAGGTCTGATGAAAACCGAACTGGCTCTCTACCAAGCGCTGATCTCGATCAACGTCCCGGAACAGAAAGCTAACGCTGTCATTGAAGCTCTGGAGACCGACATGCTTTCACGTTTGGCTACCAAAGCTGATTTGACCGCCCTTACTGCTGAGCTGAAAACTGAAATATCTCAGCTCGAAGTAAAACTCACTATTCGCATGGGTGTCATGTTGTCAGCTACCACTGGTGTGCTGATTGCTGCCATGAAATTCCTGCACTAAACAAACCCTTTAGCTTCATCACCCTCGCGGGGAATACTTTCCCCCAAGGGCGAAGTGTTTCTCCGCTTTCTGTTATTTCGAAACTGGAGAATCATCATGAGCACTACTCAAACCAACGAAGCAAAATTCTTCGATCTTCACACCACTGGTATCGGTTACCTCAACCGTATCCGTGAAGTGAAACCTCGCGGCAAAGGTAAGCCATTCATGGCTGTCACCGTTGCGGCACTGCGCGGTTCTACAGATGAAGCCGAGTACTCCTACATCGACTGCAACATTGTCGGCGCCGAAGCTGAAAAGCTGATTCGTCGCAGCCAAGCGGCCGTTGAAGCAGGAAAGAAGGTCCTTGTGAGCTTCCGTATCGGCGATATCTGGACCGATGCTTTTACCTATGAGAAAGGCGATAAAAAGGGTCAACCTGGAGCAAGCCTCAAAGGACGACTTCTGTTTATCGGTTGGATCAAGGTCGACGGCCAAACCGTTTATGAAGCCAAGCCTCGTGAAGTAGAAACAGTTGCTGAACAGGGCGAAGCGCAATCGGAAGCACCACTCGAAAGCGAAGAAAAAACCGAGCCAGTTGCGGAGGAAAAACTCCAACCAACGCGTGCTAAACAGCAGCGTAAGGCATCTTGATTCACTTTGTTGAAAGGCACCCTTCGGGTGCCTTTCATTACTATCAAAGTCCGAAGGGAACACCTCCCTTCCGGGCACGGTGATTCTCATATATTGGAGACTCGCCATGATACATAACGCAAAACGACTGCCTATGGTGATTGAGATCGGCTTAATAGCGGCTCAAGCTCGTATTCACAGCGCGCTAGACATACAGTGTCCAATTAATGTGGCTACTGACCCTCATGATGACCCGCGTTACTTCCTATCATCAGACCTCTGGTTCGATGCTGTGGATGGGGTAATCAAGTTGGCCGAAATGGACCACAAAAATAATTTCACTCCCGAGACCAGCCCGATTTTATCGGAGTTTGGACTTCTCCAAGAATATTGGAATGCCCGCGATCGTTTAGATCCGCAACCTCAAAGTAACGACGATTACTGACCGGTTCAAAAGGCTAAATCACTGCCTACACAACACATACACCCAACGGGAAACCACCTCCCGGACGGGCCAGGTGGTTTTCGCACCTGGAGTTGACCATGAATAATACTACTCATCTTGTATCGTCTGATCTGCTCAAGCTTCCGGTCGTTCTGACTCCGAGGGCCTGGCAAGAAGCGGTGCATATTGAAAACCCACAGGATGCAGCTGTTATCAGTAAGCGACTGGGCGATGTTGTCCTAGAGGCCTACCGAGAGCTGCATTTGCAACCTGACAGCGATCTGATCCATTTCGGCCTCTATCGCCTGCTGCCTGACGGCAACAGCTCAGATCGAGTCTGGTTGGACCTGAAGCTTGACCGCATAGAATCGCCGCCTGGTGTTTTCTACCTCTACATCTCACTTAAAGAAGAAATGCACACTTCTTGCCCATAACCGCTTCAGCATTCACAGCACTCCCCCAAGCCCGACATTTGTCGGGCTTTTTTCTCAGCAGTGTGGAGCTGCACATGATCAACATTCCTGGCCAACTGGCCATCCGCACCATCAGCGGCCGTAATGGCGACTTCAACGTCGGACGACTTTCAACTTCAATCGGTGAGTTCGTCATCAAAGACGCGCTCCTCGATCAGTACAGCGAGGGTAAATACCGAGGCGATTTCCTGATCACAGAAATTCGCCCTTCGTACTACTCAACATCGGGTCGGCTGGTCGTCGAGATTCGTGCAAAGCTCGACAGCATGAGCCTCGATGGCGTGGACCACTTGACGGCGGAAGACGCTGCCACGCTCTCTGCGAGTGAGCCGGACCCTATTGATGAAGAGTCATCTTCAGCGCTGCCAAAGCCTCTCCAGCAGCGTAACAAGCTGACGTCGTCTAAGGGGGCAAGCACTGGAGAACCGTCTGCAGCAGAGGATGCACCCTTTGGGATGCCGCCGCCCAGCTTGGCCAGTAGCGCAGAACAAGACGCCGACCTGTTCGGCACGATCTGGCCTCTGTGCGACACGGTCAAGCTTGACACCACTGTTGATCGCCAGTGCTTACGTCAGCAATGCACTCGCCTAGGCGAGCTCGGCTACGTGCTGGATTTCAAATTACAAGTCTGGACGCTCTCAAACTTCTAACTGTTCCAACACCCACCCTTGAGGGGCTCCCTCATGGGCGCTCCTTCGTATTTAAGGAGCATTACATGAACCCAATTTTCAGCAACCTGACCGCTGCAGTTCTGAACAATATCGACGATCAACTTGCCAACAACGAAGTATCGACGGATGAAGAACTATGGGATTTCTTTATAGAAGAGCTCGACATGACGGCTGAACAAGCTGATGCCGCCGTGTCACTCCGCTCCCAGTACCTGGGAAAAATCTTTCTGACGGGGCACAGCCCTCTGTTTCATAACGAGACGGTTTCGTTCGACCCAAACGATAAAACGTTCAAATCGGACGTCGTGCTGTTTCCCAAGCAATAACACTCACTACTAACACCCCCGAGGGGCTCACCGCCCCTCCGGGCGGGTTCCCTCTTCACAATGGAGGTTCCCATGCCCAGCCCTACCCCGCTCTTCCCAATCGAGGAGTGCAATGACCTATTCGTTGACGCTTGCGCCTGTGACGAACAACGCAACCTAGTATTTCTCTCTGCATGGGGCCGGGACACGGCACTGCAGGAGTTCCTGGCCAGGCTGACCCTCGGCGCTGCCGAGGATGGTCTGAATCAGTTTCACCTTGTTGTAGACGGTCGAAGTCTCCCCGTCTTTCCCAACATCGATCTGTTGGAAAAACGCACCACGCGGCAAATGCGCGGGACGTTGTTCGGCAGCTTGATTCACCTCTGGTTGTTCGACCGACGCTGCGTGCAGCCGGATCGAGCCAACCACTTCGCCTATGCCCTTCTTGAGAAGGGGCAGTCACCTCATCAAAGGCTTTGGCCGTTGATCCAGGACACCTGCCCTTTACCGCTACTGCCGCATTGGCAGAAGCCGGTGATGGACTGGCTCACTCAACACGACATGTTGCAGCTCTTGCCCGGAACATCCGGCGCCGTTGCGGCATGGCGCTTGTCGCTGCAACTCGACGTCCTCGAACCTGCTTTGGGCGATCTCATTCGCCAAGGGCAACTCTCAACCCACGCTCAGTTTTGAGCCTTGATCCAGGAGCCTCATCATGGCCTTGATGTTCCCACGCTTGGCGCGCAACTTCGCTCGCAATGGCTACTACCCCACTGACGAAACGACGCTGGAACGGACCCTGCAGGCGTTGGCCCCCTCTCCAACCGGCAAGATACGGATCTTTGATCCCTGTGCTGGTGAGGGTGTTGCACTGGCTGAAACAGCTCATGCGCTCGGGCGTGACCGCGTAGAAACCTACGCAGTCGAGTATGACCAGGAACGTGCCAATCACTGCAAGACATTGCTGGATCGTGTGCTGCATAGCGATCTGATGGACACCATGATCAGCCGACAGGCCTTTGGCTTGCTCTGGCTCAACCCGCCCTACGGTGACCTAGTCGCTGACCATGCAGGTGCCTCACAGTACCAAGGTAACGGCCGTCGGCGTCTGGAGAAGATGTTCTATCAACGGGCGCTTCCACTGCTGCAGTACGGCGGGATCATGGTACTGATTGTTCCGCACTACGTGCTGGACGAGGAGCTGTGCGGCTGGCTGTGCAATCACTTCACTGAACTGCGGATCTACAATGCCACTGATCCAACCTTCAAGCAGGTGGTGATCTTCGGTATACGAATCCGCCGCCAGGACCTGGCTCGACCGCAAGAGGTCAAATACGTACGCGCACGCCTTCAGGCGATCGGCGCCGGCACATTGAGTGCCGAAGCGTTACCAACCAGTTGGCCATGGGAGCCCTACAGGGTTCTCCCGGCATCCACCGACCTGGAACACTTCTACCGTATCAGTCTTGAACCTGAGCAGCTCTGCGATGAGGTCAAACGCCTTCGTGGCATGTGGCCTGACTTCACACTGCATTTTGGTCAAACCGGCGCACAGCCACGCCCTCCCGTAAGGGAACTCTCGCGTTGGCACTTAGCGTTGGCCTTGGCTGCCGGCGCGATATCCGGCGTGGTGACATCCAAGACCGGTCGTGTATTGGTTCTCAAGGGCGATACCTACAAAGATAAGGTCCGCAAGACCGAGTTCACCGAGGACCAAGATGGCAACGTGTCCGAGGTACGGATTCTGACAGATCGTTTCGTGCCCATCATTCGGGCATGGGACATGACGCCAGGCTCTACCAACTTCGGCAAGGTCATCACCATCAGTTCGTCGGCGGATTCACAGACTGGGCTTGTAGAACCAGAAGCATTACCTGCTCCTAACCAAGCACCCCGGATGATATTTGAACCCGGACGCTTAGTTATGACCCAGTCGGTGCACTACCTGGTAGAGCACGGACATCTCGACCCAAGCCCTTACTTACGACGACATTTCTCCGGTGATTGGGGAGAACTGCCCGAAGAAAACTGCAACAGCAATAAACGCGCCTTGACCACGGGGGAGCGATTGTTCTCCAGCTACAACGTCGACGCCGGCGATGAAACACGGTTGTGGATCATCACGGAGGCGGACCGGAGCTGCACGACAGTGTTGCTGCCTTCGGACTACTGACTTCCTCATCAATCAACCCGCAGGGTATTCACAATACCCGTCGGGGTGTCGTGCATGCCCTGTTTCACTCCTAACGGAGAAACAAACATGAACGACCTATCACACACCGCATGCCCACCGTTGACCATCGGCCTTACCGAATTCATCGACGAGTTCGGTGATGAGTTGCTGGATTCGCTCAACCGCTCTAACCCACCGGTTTACGCTGGCAACATCAACGAAACCCGTCAACGGGTCATGAACACACTCAAACGCCAACCGTTCCCGGCGCAAGCCGAGGTTGTCCAGGCCGTAACCGCATTGCTGCTGGACCGCAACGAGCAGGCCGCCGTCATCAATGCCGAAATGGGCACAGGTAAAACCATGATGGCCATTGCTGTTGCGGCCGTCATGCACGGCGCTGGCTACCGTCGCACCATGGTGGTTTCACCTCCTCACCTGGTCTACAAATGGCGGCGAGAGATCCTTGAAACCATTCCAGATGCTCGCGTTTGGGTGCTCAACGGCCCCGATACCCTGGTCAAGCTGCTCAAACTGCGTGATCAACTGGGAGATCCCTACGATGGTCGGCAAGAGTTCTTCATCCTCGGGCGCGTGCGTATGCGGATGGGGTTTCACTGGCGTCCGGCGTGTTGGCAACGTCGCTCTGCCGGCGGACACCGCTTTGCAGGCTGCCCAGACTGCGGCCACCTTCTGGAGGATCTAGAAGGCAACCGGATCACTGTCGAAGAGTTTCACCGAGAGGAACGCCGTCAAAGCTGCCCTCAATGTCATGGCCAACTCTGGACGCTGATGCGTCCAGGCAAGGCCGAAAACGGAACGCGCCGGGCAACCATACTGAAGTCGATGTGCCGAATTCCGACCATCGGCCCAATACGTGCAGACAGATTGCTGAATGACTTCGGGGAGGATTTTCTCGCCTCGATGCTGATCGATAACGTCAGCGAATTCATCAACCTAATGGACGCCAAGGGCAACTTCATCTTCAGCGACCGGCAGGCCAAACGTATGGAACGTGCCATGGCCAACATTGAGTTTGGCTTCGGTGAAGGCGGCTATCAACCCACGGAATTCATCAAGCGCTACTTGCCTGATGGATATTTTGACCTACTGGTGGTCGACGAAGGGCACGAGTACAAGAACAGCGGCTCTGCCCAGGGTCAAGCCATGGGGGTACTGGCAGCAAAGGCACGTAAAACCGTGCTGCTGACGGGCACACTCATGGGGGGCTATGCCGACGATCTATTCTACCTCCTGTTCCGTATCCTCACTCGCCGCATGATCGAGGACGGTTACCGACCAAACTCGCGCGGCAGCATGGCACCTGCCGCCATGTCGTTCATGCGCGACCATGGTGTGCTCAAGGATATCTACAACGAGCGGGACAACCAGTCGCACAAAACCGCCAAGGGGAAAAAACTCTCAGTGCGTACGGTGAAAGCTCCGGGTTTCGGCCCGAAAGGGATTCACCGTTTCGTATTGCCATTCACAGTCTTTCTGAAACTCAAAGACATCGGTGGAAACATCCTGCCTGGCTATCAGGAGGAACTGGTCGACGTGCCCATGGCATTGGACCAGGCCTCTGCCTACCAGAAGCTAGCCGGAATATTGGCTGCTGAACTTCGCCAAGCACTTGCTCGCCGGGATACCACACTGTTGGGGGTGGTACTCAACGTTCTGCTGGCATGGCCTGACTGCTGTTTCCGACCGGAGGTGGTCAAACACCCTCGCTCCAAGGAAACACTGGCATTTGTTCCTTCGATTTTCGCAGACGAGGAACTGATGCCGAAGGAGAAGGCGCTGTTGGACCTGTGCCTATCGGAGAAAGCAAAAAATCGGAAGGTTTTGGCTTACTCCGTTTACACCGGAACGAGAGACACCACCAGCAGACTCAAGCGGCTATTGGAACAGGCGGGCTTAAAAGTGGCAGTCCTTCGAGCCTCTGTCGAGACGGCCAGGCGCGAGGACTGGATCCTCGATCAGGTTGATCGCGGCGTCGACGTGCTGATCACCAACCCGGAGCTGGTAAAAACCGGACTTGATCTGCTCGACTTCCCGACCATCGCGTTCATGCAAACCGGATACAACGTCTACACCCTGCAGCAGGCGGCACGACGATCATGGAGGATCGGGCAGAAACTTCCGGTGCGGGTGGTGTTTTTTGGCTACGCACAAAGCTCGCAGATTACCTGCTTGCAGTTGATGGCTAAAAAGATCGCGGTGGCTCAGAGCACGTCGGGAGACGTACCGGAGTCAGGTCTCGATTCGTTGAACCAGGATGGGGATTCGGTAGAGATGGCACTTGCTAGACAATTGATCGCTGTATGACCTCAAGGCCACCTCCGGGTGGCCTTTTTTACGCCCGTTCAGCCACCGGGCCTCAACCGGCAGGCGGCCCTGCTTTCTACGCTTACTCCACGAATTATCTGATCGATATCAAAGCCTTAGAGCGCCAGATTCGACGTGGCGAGCGCATTGTCTACACGATTGAGAGAAGGCAGCTGAGTAAGTGATCGGCACCGCATTCTGAGGTTGGACGCGAGAAAAGCAGCATCTCGTCGCCCACGAGAGAGGCTTAAAATTGATTCGGTTTGATTTGAACGCAAACGACTGTGAGAGGTTGTTCAGACCTAGTGTGGTCACTGACGCAGTCAAGAACATGGGGAAGGTATACGCCAGAAACGAAAACCCCGGCTCTAGGCCGGGGCGGATGTTTCGTGGTCTTTGCAAAGAGTCGTAAGCTTTCGCTCATTGGAGCTCAGTGCCAACCGTAAATCGTAAATCTGGGATCAATGTTACAGACGGGTTGACACTCGCGTCAACCCCCCTTTATACAGGCGCCTCGCCAGAAGGAAGCCGAGCATGCCTCACACCGTCCAGTATAGACCGATTCTGATCGATCAGTTGATCAGCACCAATCGAATTGCAAGCTACAGCAGGGTATTTTCCACACAGAATGATGCCGAATTGGTGGGTGCTTATCTTTGGAATTCGCACGTTTGCTCAGCGTTATACCCCCTATTGAGCGCGGTAGAGGTCACCCTCAGAAACTCGATAGATGCTGCTCTGACGGCGGATCTCGGTAAATTTTGGTGGAAAAAAGGGAAGCTGCAGTACAAGAGCTTCGCCCTTGGTGCTGCTAAAGCTCCTCATCCCGTGGACTTTCTGGCTAATAATTTTTCTTCGGCCTTCAACACCGCAAAAAAAGAGCGATCGAAACGCACAGGGCAATCCTTCTACGCCTGCGTCCCAGATCATCACGAGGTTGTCTCAAAAACCGAGCTCTCGACTTGGGAATTCATCCTTGAGGATGAATACATGGGCAATAACCTGATCTGGCCGAAAAATTTGGGTCAAGCATTCAGGGGGACATGGCCTACAAGTGCAAACATGCTGTTGACCTGCAAGGATCGTGTCTCACTCGTCCGGAATTTCCGCAATCGAGTCTTCCATCACGAGCCGGCCTGGAAACGCTATGGCGTCACCAATGAGCAGCAGGCAGTGAGTCATCTGCATGAAAAAATCGGCAAAATTACCGAACTGATTTCTTGGATTTCGCCGGAAAAAATCGACCTGCTCGAAAAAAGCGGCGTGGTCAAAACTGCCTACCGAGCATGCTCGGTCGCGGAGATTGAACGCTTCAAGTATCAATCAAAGCCAAGCACGATCAACAGTATGGCCAAGCTCATTAAGGTCACTGATGCCGCTAGCTTCGGCAACGAGGCGTTCAAAATCGCGGTTTATGGCAAGCGCAAGTCGGTCTACACCCTCCAGCCGGCATGACAACGATGACGATAGCCGGGAATGAACACCCTTCTTCCCAGGTGCCGTGCATCCCTTAACCGTTGCGCGCCCCAAGCCCGGAAGTGGGTGGTTCGCTTGTTTGAGGACAGGTTGGTAATTGCGAAGACTTGCCCACCCATTCGCATTTGACCTGACCAGTCGTTTTGCAGCGAATGTGATTAGCACGCTTCATGGTCATGACCGGCAAAAGTCAACGCGAAGCTGACTGAGGCGACGGGCAGAAATCGGCCAAAGCTGCCTGTCGTAATCGGCTCAAATCGACCCAAAGCAGAAGTTCGATTTGGAAAGTCCGATGGCTGCTACGCAGCGGGAGCGATCAATCGTTAGGGTACTATGAACGCTAGCCACCGACCGGAAGCAGCCCTCCGGGACAGCCAGCTCAAGCCAGCACGGCCACTCTCGCTTGACATCGCCACTGAATCTGCATGGCTTAGATTGAGTAACCGTTCTTCGCCGTCTTAAAGAGAGACTCCCCGTAGCTGCTCGGTTGCTTGATCTGCCTGCTTGCGAACACGCTGATGTCAAGGTCCGGCTTCCCACGGGCAGTGGTGACCTGTTCGATGCCTAATGACGTCAGGACGAGGTAGCAACCCTCTCCCCACAGGGACTCCGCATCGATATCAACCGGGCCAGCATCACGCCACCAGCAGAGCCTTGCGACCACAGCGCCGCTCGGGTCGAGGAAGACGCTGGGCTCCTCGTCATGCGCGCTCCAGCGAAGCCGCTTCACCCAGTTCGGGCACAAAGCGAACGAATAGGCCGCTGCGTCAAAGCCCATGTCCACCGAGCAAACAACTTTCCTTACCAGCGTTGGCGCCAGATCATTGTCAAATGCGAAGTACTGGCCAAGCCAAACAGCGATGGGCAGCCTGGCATAGCAGTCGTCGAAGTCTTCACTGTCAATCTCTGCCGAGGGTGCTCTAAAGCGGTAGAGACGGTGCTCCGACAGCCGTGGCTTGAGAATCTTGAAGCGGGATACTTCGGCCACGACTTGGCCGTGGCTGTCTGCTGGGAAGGGGGCAACATCACCGTCGACTTCGTCAATCCATTTCCGTTCTCGCTCGGACCAACCCGCACTTCGGTTCAACAGCGGCATTCGGATCCACTCGGGGCGCCCTCGTGGGAGCTTCAGCGGTCGAGGCGGAAGCGGGCAGCCCAAACGTTCCAAAAGCGTGAGCATGTCGCTGCCTTTCAATTTGCCGGCCAGCCGCAGTTCTCCTGCGACGTGGCGAAGTGCGGCAAGGGCAATGTAGGCGTGGGGCTTCAGGTAAGTGATCTGCATGTCGAGCACGCGAAGCTGAGTCTCAAGCCTTTTGGTGCCAGAGGGCCCGAATGCCTCAAGTCCACCCCAATCCTGGATGAACATCGCCGCGCGTCGGCGGACTGTCATCTCCTCAATGCCTGCCGCCTTCGCGATGTGACGTGCCGTCGAGCGCAACATCTCGGTCCAGCCAAGCGGCGACTCGACGCGCATGGCACCAGTTCTTTCGTCCGTGAATGCCTGGTCACCCTCTGGCGGGTGCTCGAGTTCAAGGCGATAGAAAAGCGGCAGTGGTATCGCGTCCAAGGAGACAGCCTGCCTCCACCGATGCGACAAGAGCGCGGCTGACTCTGCCACCGCAATGTCACGGTGACTGACCAACGCAGCCACGGCGCTGCCCAACTCGGGGGCAAGGTCCGCGCTGTCAGCAGCCAGCAGAGTTCCGAGCGCATGCAAGGGGGCATCTAATTCGCCGGCTATAAGTCGCCGCATAAGGGACTTGAACAAAGCTTGGCCGAGTCCGGCTTGCCTTGCCAGGCTCAACGTGCAATTGCGTGCGTGTCGCTGAACTTCTGCAACGGGCAGCCGATAGGCAAAGTGCAGCAGATCCTCCAAAAGTTCCGTGTCGCTGAGCGGTAGCTCGCTCGGCTGGAAGGGTCGCCCCAGCTGGAACTCGCGAGTGCAGGCCATCTGCTCCTCAAGTAGCGACCAGATGGCCGGCCAATCCGGCGTCGCGCTGATTACCGGCAGTATCGAATCCAGCTCTGCCAGCAGTGACTGGGTGTTCTCCTGGCCCGCCGTTACTGAATCGACAATGTTCTCGAAGGCGGCTGGGCATGTGGATGGTCCCTGCAAGAGCTTCTTCGCCTCAAAGTAGAAGAACTTACCGCCACCCATCCACTGGCTCCAGGAACTCCAGGGGTCCTTGCTTGACTCGTAGCCTTGCATCAGCTTCTTGGCGTACTCGACCTCCCCCGCCGCAGCCAACCTTTTAACCATCAGGAAGCGGCAGCGCGCGTCGTCCTGCAAGACCTGCCAGCGCTCAAATATCCTCCGCGCCATATGAAGCGGGGCCGTCTCGGCCAGTTCTCTGAAACGGTACGGGGCGTTGTAGTTCAGTTCGTCGCCATCCGATTCAAACGCGCGCTCAAGCTGCTCGAGAGTGGTCTCCGAGTCGTACTTGCTTGGCGTATACGAGTGTCGAGGTTCCGGCGCTTCTGACGTCCACCGGGCTACGGCGGCGTCGAGCTCGGCAGATGAAAACCCATGTCTTCCGGCAGCGGTGCGAAGGCGCTGGAGCAGTCCGACCCTCTCGTGTGCCCTGCTGGCTACCTCGATCACCGCCAAAAACATCCGCGCGAGCGGTTCAATCTGTATAGGCCCCGCGGCGTCGGCGGCGATGTCGATGAAGTCACCGACGTGGTGCGGGTCCCGGTAGTACGGTTCCATGTAGAACGGCAGACACAGACCGCACCAGACCGTCGCGCAAGCCAAGACGAGTTCAGGGCTTCGCCGCACCATCCCCGTCATGAGCAGGTCAACACGGTTCGGCCAGCCAATCAGATTCCAATCCGCCAGTGTCTTTGACACCTCGAAGCCGAAGCGAGGTCCGACCTGCGTCGCTTCCTCGATTAGCGACATCGTCAAACGATGCGCGGCCGACGACCCTTCCGTTTCGGTCATGCCGCCGACCTGGCGCATTAAGGTCGATACTCGCTTGACACGGTTCTCCGGGTCAGCGGCGTTCGCAAGGACCAGGATGTCTCGCCAGATTGCGTACTGCGGGTCTTTCTTGGGGGCCAACGCGTAGCCAAGGCATTGCTCGGGAACCGTCGCCAGCAACTGTTTGGCCCGCTCTAAGTCCCCGACCGCAGCCAACGCGATGGCCAGATCGGCCAACCCGTCGATCTGCTCGCTCGGCGTGCTCTCCTGAAGCTCCGCCACGAGTGCGTTGAGTCGATCGACGGCCGCCACCCGGTCACCGTCAACCCTATACGCATCGACGGCCAATCTGCGTCGCAGGTACGCAGTGCCCCCCAGCGTCGATGAGGCGATGGCTGCGTCAATTTCCCGAAGTACCGCACGGTACTCAGTCTCGCCGCGCTTGGCGCCGAGCCTCAGCAGCGCTGGCACGAGCATGGGGATCGCTTTGAAGGCCTGCTGGATGCGATATGACTCGCTGCCGCCTTCTGATGTCAGACGTAGGACGTACCCAAGGGCAATGCGGGCTTCGTCCTGGATGCTGCCGGCCGGCACGGACGCGTTGTCGACGGCGGCGCGACCTAGAAGCACGCCTATCGTCGAGGCGTGCTGCTGAAACGGATGAAGGAAGGTGTGCTTCGACGGTATCGCGCTTGGCAGCGGCTTATTGAGCAGCGTGCAAAGCCTCGCGTGATGTATCACCGCACCGACCAGATTACCCAGCCCAGCCAGGTCCGTCTCGTCGTCGCACATAGAGATCATCGGTGCGACCAGCTTGTCGAACAGGGCCTCGGCTAGGTAACGACGGTCAGCTTCGAATGCAATTAGTGCCATCCGGCGTCGGTAGCCGTTGGGTACCTCTACGAAGCCAGGAAGGGCGGCGGCGGCATCAAACAGGGCAAGCGCTTGCGCAACGTCGCCACGCCGACTGGCCACAAGACCTGCGTGAACCATCACCGAAGGTTTGTCTTCGTTGGCTACCCCGAGCTTGCTGCAGAGGTCTTGTGGATCGGCGCCAACCTTCTGAAGGAGCATCGCCTCTGCGGCTTCCCTCCTCAGATGCAGTTGCAGCGCGGCGACAGTTTGCGGATCCACCTTTTCGGGCTGGCGTAGCCCCTCTGCGGCGAGGTGGTCAATCGCTATCTGGATCTGCTCGGTGTCTCGGAAGTGGACGGCGCGCCTTGCCCACCTCTCGAATTCCGTTATGTTGTGGTCGTGCCCGTGGTTCTGGAACTTGGACGTATGGAGCTGCGACAGTGGCTCGAGGCTTTCAAACAGTTCCTTCGCCCGCTCGAAGTCCCCTCGCGCTAACAGGGCGTCGACGATCTCGTAGCCCTGGCTGGGGAAGTACTGCACGAAGGCCAGGGCTGCATCAATGTCCCCAACCGCTAGCATCGCCAGCGGAAGCTGGTTGGCGTACTCAAGGGCAGTTTCCCGCCGCCCCACTTCGTCACGACACAGCAGCAGCCGTGAGAAGGCGGTCGCATCGTGCGTTCCACGCACTGCCAGCAGAGCCAGGCGGATATCGGCGTGGATCTCGGCGATAGAACGCCCGTCAGCCAGTTGCTGCCTGAAGCGAGCGGGCATCGCCAGCGCAAGTACATCGGCACCGTCGCCGGCACGGGCGCGGTAGCGCAACTCAAGCCAGTACTGCGCCGATTCGGGCGGCGCGTTCTTCGCCAACTGGGCTAGGTCGCGGTACACGCGCTGCGAGTATTCGGCATCGACGCTTCCGAGGCGGGTTCGAGGTTGAGCGATGACGAACAGCCGAAAGCTGTTGTGGAAGACGCTCCACCCCTGGGATGAACTACGGAGCAGGTGCCGTGCAACGATCAGAGCGCGTTCAATCGCGGACTCCTTGACCATTGTGGCCAGCAGCCGCAGGTCCACAGGTGCCTCAGCACGAGCGATGTAGCCCAGCACGTCCATGGCATCGACATCGCTTGCGATCTCGCGCCAAGCAGCGGTGTACACGGTCTCAATATCGCCGTCGAACGGCATCCCACCGCTGAGAAGGTGCTTACGGCCGGCTTCGTCCGCGTGCAGCAGCGCATGAATTAAGTAGCGCGTTGCCAGCGGGTGGCCATGCGATAGATTGCTTAGATCCAATCTTGGAATCTCGGCAGGCAGGCCAAGCGCCTCTGCCATCCGGGCGACCTCCTCGCGGCCGAGAGGTCCCATGAGAACCTGTCGCTCGCTTTTCTCCGCTTGCTCTCTTACTGCGGGCTTCAGATTCGCGAGATCCAGCCGCTGCGTGCCGAGGATGAACACAACCCCGTTGGGGATGGCAGCGGGAAGAGGCAGCTCGCCCAGAAGCGAATTGGTCGGCCGCTCTTCGCGAGGCACATGGTCGAGCCCGTCGACGACGATGATTGTTCGGATCCCGTCGCGGTCGAAGCGTTCACCAGCCTGCTGTACCAGGACGCCGAACTGCTCTCGGCGCTCATGCAGCGAGTCGTCGCGAAGACGAAGTCCAACCAAACCGCTGTTGCGTAACTGCGTGCCGACGTCAGTCAGGAAGTTGTCGGCCTCCCCGCGACCCACGCCTTGAGCAGCACCTGGCACGTACGCCAAGTAGCGAACGAGCCGGATATTAGCCTCAGTGACCAGCGCAACCTGCAGGAGAGTGGACTTCCCGGAGCCAGGCGGTCCTATGAGTGAGACGTAGCCCTGGTCGGCGGCATGCAGCGCGGCTAGCAGCTTGGCCTCAGTATCACGGTTGCGCTGAACATAGGCGCCGACTGGGAACCGGTGGATGAGCAGCGTCTTGGAGGGATCGCGCCAGCCAAGCTCACGAAGCAGCTCGTCACGCGTCCACCTGTCTTTGTCGCGGGCATCGGCGACTAGCTTGGGCAGTACGCTTGCAATCTCGGATGCCTGCCGCGCCTGCTCGGCGTTCAATTTGTGCGACTGGATGAAGTCCGCCGCAGCTCCGCACACTACACGGAGGCTGTGCAAAAAAAATTCGAAGTCGTCATCGTCCAGGCCGGCTTCACGGCGCAGGTGGTTGATCAGTCGACTCCATTCCTGCGTGTACCAATCCGCTAGCGGCCGATTTGGATGCTGTTGGAGTTGCTCAAGAAATGCCGCGCTGTGGGGCGGCGTGCCATCGCCTGGCTTGTCAGTAATCGACGGAAAGTCATTAACAACCAGGCGAATCTCGACCCGGCTTCCCGGGTTGTCCTTGCGCAGGCACTGCCAAGCATGAACCAGGGGCCTCAACAGGCCGTTTGCACCAGTAAACAGCGTCTCAACAGTGAAAGTGCCTGGGAACTTGGACGTCTTGAACTGGTGACCGACCACCACCCCATCGAAACCGAGCACCAAGTCGTCGGCAATACCCGCGTTGCGGTCTGCGACGCCGATCCAGAGCAGCTCGTCGCGCTCGAGCGCAGCATAAATGGCAGCGCCCGCCCGCTCGTACTGGCCAATGTATCCACGGAGTGCTCGACGTTCACCTTCCGCCGGCGCAGTTGCAGGAGCTACAGAGGTTGATGGATTCGGTTTCTTGGACATTTTTGGAGCCATGTGAATGGATTAGGTAGTTGACGCCAACTGATACCAAGAAAACTGCTTCAGCATAACCCGAGGCGTCCAGCAACAGACGGTAGATGCGGCTAAGTCATTGAGCGTAGCTCTGAAACGAAGCCTGG
Source organism: Pseudomonas sp. Pse79 (assembly GCF_024519615.1). Lineage (NCBI taxonomy): Bacteria > Pseudomonadati > Pseudomonadota > Gammaproteobacteria > Pseudomonadales > Pseudomonadaceae > Pseudomonas > Pseudomonas sp. Pse79. Next base: position 8,084 of record NZ_JALJRR010000027.1, on the reverse strand, counting down.
CCAGCTCCAATCGAAGCGGTCATTCACGAGATGGGGCGTGAATGACTAACATCAGCCTATTCCTGCCGTTCAGTCAGGAAATTCGAGCGACAGGTCGTGGCCGGGGGCGGCCAGTCGCCATAGGCTGGAGTCGGCCAGGAGCGGTCATTTGCGACCAGATTCTTACCCGTCAAGAAAGCTGGTCGTACCCGAATGCACATCCAGCAAGTACGTCGGTTGGTTGATAATCTCCGCTCCAGCCTCGGCTGCGACCGCGCTCAGAGATCAGATGTAGGTTCTTTCTAGCCCGCGACGAAACCACGTACATGAGCTTCTTCGCTGTCTCGGCCTGGTTCGGATCGCTGAAATGGGGAACCATCCCTTCTAGCAGGCCATAGGCGATCACTGCATCATACTCAGCGCCCTTTACCCCGTGGATCGTCGATACGGTGATACCAGTCCGGCCCGCAAAGACCTTCCTGAACATCTCCAATTCAGCGATCGCCTCAGCGCCTTCTTTGATGAGCTTGTCGATGCGCTTCTGCGAGCATTCAAAGAAAGCGTCGTGATGCTCTTGGAGCGCCGCGTAAGTGTGGCGATCGACTCCCAAAGTGGAACATAGCTGGTCGAAGAACACCCGGAGGAAGACCAGGCCATCGGTTTCGGTGACGGTGATGGAGTTGCAGACGCGCAGCAGTGTCTTGCGGTCCAAACCTTGAACCTCGACGCCCGCCACGCTGAGGTCAGCGATTACTTCCCCCGCCCATCGCATCCGGCGTACATAGAGCTGTGGGGACGCCTCCGTCAGAATGATCCGGGCGAGCTTGTACCAGAAATTGTCGACGTCGCGCGCGAAGGGCACCATGCCTGGGCCATCGAACGAATAGGCCGGAAGCGCCGCGACCAGACGACGTGTCATGCTTGCGAGATGGACCCACCAAGGCGCAACGATGCAGACCTCATGCTGAGCGATCCCGAGCGTTTCGACGTTGAATTTGATGAGCCTTACAAGCTCTTCTTCCAGCGCGTCGCGGTGCGTCTGGTGATCGAATGACACTACGCTCGCGTAGTCCTTGCCCCTTCCCACCGCCTCGATCTTCGAAGGCAAGACGTTGTAATTGCCGAAATAGCTCACAATGCGCGATGACGACCGATAATTGTCTGATAGCTCCATTTCCTTGAAGGCGATGCCGCACTGCGTCCCAAAGTCCGCCGCCGTGATCGCATAGCCGCCAAGCGAGCCATAAATTGCCTGATTAGGATCGCCTACGACGAAGGCGGACGCACCACCTTTAGACGCTTTCAGGATCGATGCGAGGATCGCATATTGGATTTCCCGCGTATCCTGAAACTCATCGAGGAGCACGCATTCAAAGATCGAGCCCAGCAGCACGCTGATCGAGGGATTCTTCTCGATGAGTTGATAGGCGTAGAAAAGGATCAGTTCAAAATCAACCTGCCGCTCGGCACGGAGTGCCTTCCAATATGCCTGCAAAACTCCACGAATTGCTTCATGCTTGTCAGTCTTGTTGCATGTCAGGACACAGCCGTTCGGCTTCAAATAATATGCGCAGTCGAAGCTGCTGAGCTTAGTGCCCTGCACCGCGCTGCAGAGTTCCTCGTGCATTCGTTCGGTGTCATGGGCATTGATCACCCGGAAACCGTGCTTGAGCGCCGAGTGATAGATTCCGTAGGGCTTTAAGATCCATTCGAGACAGAAGGAGTGGATCGTGCCAATCCAGAGCTGGCTCGTATCGACGCCAAGCTGCTCAATCCGTTCGTGAATCTCATCCGCAGCCCGGTGGGTGTAGGTGATCGCGACGACGCGTTTTTTGTCCGACTTAAGCTCCGACAACAGCCGGGCGATCTTGTAGGTCAGGGTCCTCGTTTTACCGCTCCCCGGGCAGGCAACGAGGAAGACGCTGCCTGGATGCTCGATGGCTGCGACTTGGGCGTCGTTCAGATCCTTCCTGTCCCAGACAAACATTCTAGAAGCTCGCCAGGATAGTGTTGATGCTGTCTGCCGGAAAGGCCTGTAGCATTTCGGCGCGGACACCTGCAAAGTCGATCTCGCCGCGGTGGTAGCGTCTGATTTGCGCGCGCATCGCGTCGATGTCTCCTGGCGCGTGTAGTTGCGACGCCGCAAGGATCGAGACCCGATAGTCCAGCACACGCGCCCATGTCTGGATGGATACCGGGATATGCGCTTGGAAGATGGCGTCGAGGATGTAATCCGGAATGGAAGTTTCTGGCGTGATCATTCGCCCTAGGATGATGGCGAACCACCCTTTTCCGGCGTAACGTGCCATCGTCAGCACGCGCGTCCCGAAACGTGCGATGTCGCCCGATTCCAGCTCCATCTTAGACGTCGCGATGGTGCCGCCATCCTTATAGACGTCGCCCAGCACCGAAACGACAGTGCCGACATTGCCGGCGGAGACGAAATCGACCTCGAAAGTGTGGTCGGCGAAGTGCGCCGTCAGCCAGGGATTCCCGGCACACAACTCCTTGAGCGCTGCCTCGCGCTGGAGTCCAGCGATCTGTGACCCCAGTGCTTTCTTCTTCGCGGCCGCCTTATCGTCACTGTCTAGTATGTCCGTGGTCGTATCGATAAACGCGCGGTCAAGGTCGGTGATGATCGCGCAGCGCTTGCGGATGCGCTCGTTGTGGAAAAGCACCGCAACGTTCTCGAAGCCGGTGCTGCGGATGTTGATCAAGCTGATCCCCAGCTCGTCCAGGCTAAGCCCGAACACTTTTTTAACGAGGATTGGGATGAGGATCTCCTCGGCGTCGCCCTCGACTAGAACCACGCTCTTGGCGAAGAGCAGATTGCTGCGGACAGCATCGAGGTAGCGCTGGATATTGCCAATCTGGCCGGCGTCAAGTCCCGTAGATGGCTGAAACACCTCGCATCGTCCGTCCTGCCGGCCGAGGATGTTGATGTTCACGACGTTGTTCACTTCGGATATGTGGGTCGAATGGGTCGAATAGATTATCTGGGTGTCATCAAAGTTCAGCCGGTCGAACAGCGTTTTCTGGATATGGGTGTGGATGTGCGCCTCCGGCTCCTCAATCACGAGGAAATTGGCGAAGGACTCTTTCTGCTTCTGGTATTTGAACTCGAGCAGCTTCAACGTCAGGTAGATGAGGTTTGCACCGCCTAGGCTCAACTCGTGAATCGCGCCCTCATATTCTTCCTCACTCTCGCCCACAAATAGCTTGAGCGACTGGAACAGACGGTCGGCCTCGTCGGACAGATCCGAGCGGATCGAAAGTGATCGCGGAGAGTAGGTCTCGCCTGCCGCATCGGTGATGGTGTCGCGGATATCGGTGCGGATGGTTTCTACATCTGGTAGGCCCTCAATTGCATCGTTGAGCCCTTTGACGAGCGCGGTGATCGGCTCGAAGCTCTGCGGATCGATCTCACCGCTTCGACATTTGAGCAGAGTTAGGAGGGGGTTGGTGCGGTTGTTCTGGAAGTCGGCGACCACATCGCGCAGTGCTTGCACGAAGGTGAAGCAAACTTCGCGCGAGATCGAGAGCATGCCCGGGATGACGCCCCCGATAGCGGGGATCGTCAGTTCTTGGGGAAATATTACCGCATCGAAGTCGCCAACCAGTTGCCTGTAGGTTTCGGGATCGAGGAAGTTTGCGGTGCTCTTGCCGGTGAAGATCGTTTCATAATCCGAAATGGTGATCTTCGAACGTGCCTCGGCGAGTCCTACGGCATCACCGACGGCAAGGTCGGCCAGGGTCCGCCGAACTGCCGCCTTGGGGCGAAAAATAAGGTTGTAGGTCGCCTTGCCGATCGCGCCGTCGGCGATATTACCGGTCCCATGGAGAAAGAGGGATTGAATCGCTTCGTCCTGGGATACCTCATCGAACTCGAGGCTAATGACTACCCAGTGACCGCGCCAGTTGCCAAGGCCCCGGTGGAAGTCCTTCTCGTCGAGCCTATATGCCGCGCGCAGCAGCGTGTCGTCGAGCAAGAGACGCAACGCCCGGAACAGGTTGGTCTTGCCTGATCCGTTCTCGCCGATGATCGTGTTTACGCCCTTGTTGAATACGACATTCGCGCATTCGAAATTCCGGTAGTTGACGAGTTGTAACCTTGAAATATGCACGAATAACGTACCCCGTTTAGCCGTAGCTCGTTATTTTAGCCTGCCCAATCGAGCTGGAGCATTGTGCGCTCCCGTGGCTTGGTGGTGAAGATACGGCTCAATCGCTTAGCAAAGCGCCGATCGAATCCTGCATTGTAGGCGAACACAAGCGCCGCCGGCCCTGCAAAGGCTGCAGCCCCTGCGATCTTGATCGGAAGTAATCGGGGCATACCACGATATTGATACAGACGGAGAAGTCCAAAACTGACTCTACCGCCAGTAAGTGACTGCTCTTGGCCGAGTGCTGCCCACCGCGACCAGCGGCAAACGACAAATTTCGGTCGCTAACTAACGCTTGGTTAGGGACGAGTTTTAGCCCGCCCCGGATATCGCAGCAAAGGAGTTGAACTCTTGCTAGGCGTCATTTCTAGATTTTTGCAAATACTTGGTGAATCTCCTCAATGGACTTCCAAAAACCCTAAGAGCTGTAAAACCTATTTCCTGCTGCACCTGATGGACCGGTTTGAGAAGGTGTCCTCGCTTTTGCGCGAGGACGCCCATGAACCTACCACGCCCTACTCGAACCACTGTAATACTCAGCTTCTGTCTAGTAGTTCTGGCTGGAATGCTGGGCTATCAGCACTATCAGCTCTCTCTGCTCAGGAACAGCCTGGCCACCACCGCCGATAAGGAGTCGCTCGATGCACTGCTGACACGGCTGGGCAAAGTCGACGAGCGGCTGGACACGGTAGACGGCAAGCACCTGGTGACCAACGATGACTTCCGCTCCGGACAGCAGGCATTGTCGAACCGCATCGACGCAGCTCAGGCCTACGCTAAGCAAGCGACCGAAACAGCCAAGGAAATCTCACAAAATGCCGCGTCTACAGGGGAGCTAGTAGCGCTCAAGGCCAGCGTCGAAACGCTCGATAGCCGTGTTCACGAAATAAGCCAATCCCAGATCAAGCAGACTGCTGCCGCGCCCTCAAAACCGAAAGCCACTGCCCGCAAACCATCTCCCGCTCAGAAGCCCAATACCAGCGTCGTTACACCGAAAACGCCCCCCTTCACCGTTATCGGCATCGAGTACCGGGGCGGGGAACGCTTTTTGTCCGTAGCACCGCCAGGCAGCACACAGTTAAACCAGATCTACCTAATTCGTCCTGGTGACGCCGTGGCGGGTACTGAGTGGCGCCTCAACACACTGGACGGCAGATCAGCACGCTTTGACGTGGCTGGAAAACCGCAAACCGTAACCGTCGCGCAATAGGACCTCTTTTATGAATTTCCCAACGTCCATATCAGAAAAGCAGAGATCCACGAGCGCCTCGCGGCTCACTACAGGCTTGGCTATCCTTGCCTTTGCCTATGGCTGCCATGCTGCTCCGGAACACGCTACGTCAACTACAAACACTCAAATCAGCGAACTCGGCTTCCAGAATCCTCCTCAAGTTGCCAGCCAGACAGAACTCGCCCGCGAGTGGGGGTTAACCCCCCAAGAGTGGACCCGTTATCAAACGGTTATGGCGGGACCACGCGGAATCTATTCGCCAGGACTGGATCCGTTGACCGCACTTGGCATCGAAGCCAAATCGGCTGAAGAGCGTAGACGGTACGCAGAACTACAGGTGCAGGCCGAGCGACAACGTATCGATAAGGAGCTTGCCTACCAAAGAGCTTATGACCAAGCCTTTGCTCGCCTCTATCCCAATGAAAAAGTCATCCAAATATCATCAGGCCCGACATTTCCCGCAGGCTCTGGCACCAACACTGCTCTAAAAGGCACAGGGCGATTAGCCGTTTTTGTTCAAGACAGCTGCACCGCCTGCATCGCTCGAGTGAAAGACCTTCAGACTCAGAAACAACCCTTTGATCTGTACTTCGTGGGTAGCCAAGGTGATGACGAGACCATTCGTCGTTGGGCAATTCTGGCGGGCATCGAGCCAACCAGCGTGCGCAACCGACAGATCACACTGAATCACGACGCCGGCCGCTGGCTCGGCCTTGGACTCGGCGGCGATCTACCAGCTGTAGTGCGCGAGGTGAATGGGCAATGGCAACGTCAGTAGTTCGCGAAACGCTGGCTGGCTTTCTTCTAATTGGCGCAGCAATGGCTAACAGTGCCGAGGTCCCGCCACCGGCCTATCAATTGATTGCGTTGCCTGCCGGCGTTCCATCCGAGGTGCTCTATTCGGTCGCACTGCAGGAGAGCGGTACGCGACTGCGTGGCCAGATCGTGCCCTGGCCCTGGACATTGAATGTCGCCGGCGCCGGTTACCGCTTTGCGACCCGTAGCGATGCATGCAGGGCACTGATGCTTGCGATTCAGACCGCTGGCCCCAATCGGGTCGACGTCGGCCTAGGGCAAACCAATATCGGTGCCAATGGCCACCGTTACAGCTCCCCCTGCGAAGGGCTGGATCCGTACAAAAACCTTTCGGTTACGGCTCAGATCCTGGCCGAGCAAAAAGCTAAAGGCGGAGATTGGATCACGGCCGCTGGCCGTTACCACCGCCCGGCCGGGGGCGAACCCGCTGCCCGCTACCGCCGCGCATTTGCCAAACATCTTAGCCGGGTCACCGGCATCAACCTGATGGCGAACAACCCATGAATGGACTGTTGAGTTTCGTGCTTTTGCTGTGCTTGGTCACCCCAATTGTGGTGAACGCAAGCTCGTTGATTGTGGTTGAAGACCGGGGCGGTGTATCCGCCCTTCCCTACTACCAAGACTTAGCACCTGAACCTACCGCGCAATCCACACCAATCGAAACTATGGGGGTACGTGGCCATGGGTCTTTTCCCGTGCGCTCAGACCAGCTTGTCCCCGGCCAAGAGCAGGGCCGGGTAATAAACGCGCCAGGCTTACAACCTCTTTTCCTGGTGGGTGACGATGAAATGTCCAGAACCTGGCTGACTCGACGCCGTGAGCAACTGCAGCAGTTGCAGGCGGTAGGTCTGGTAGTGAACGTGGCCAGTGCCGAACGATTTGCCGAGGTGCAACGATGGGCAGGCGACCTGCAGATGGTCCCAGCACCGTCAAATGACCTGGCGCAGCGCCTTGGAATCAAACGCTACCCACTGCTCATTACTGCAACGGCCATTCAGCAGTAGGAGACAGGAATGCCACCGCCTCAGTCACTCACCTTGGTGATCAGACAACCGGAAGATCCGCGAACTTGCCAGCTGATTTTGGAGCAAGTGACCTACGTGGTTTGGCTTTATGGCGGCCGTGTGACGTCCACAGAACAGGGTGACGCCATCGCTATGCGCGAGAAGCTAGCCGACCGAATACCGGCACATGAGCTAGCACTGGTGAAACAGGAGCTGGACGAGCAGTTCCCCTTAATACTCAATAAGCTTTAAAGGCACGCAACCATGGCCAGCCCCTTCACTATCGAGTCATTGCTTCGTCCTGCCGTCGAGCTTTACACGGTCTGGGTTTGTGCTGCAGCAGCGCTGCTTTGTATATTCGCACCCTGGGCGTTTGCACTGACGCCTTTATTTGGAGTGGTTGCCGCTGCTGGCTTTTTAGGTCTTGGGGTTGTTCGCCTGAAACAGGCACTGATGGTATTGCGCTACCGACGCAATGTCCGGCGTCTCCCCCACTACACCATGACCAGCAAAGAAATTCCGGTGAGCAAGGAGCGGCTGTTTATAGGCAAAGGCTTTCGCTGGACTCAGAAACATACCCAGCGCTTGATGGACACTTACCTCCCCAAATATGCCGAGTACGTCGAGCCTACCTCGATCTACAACTGGGCACGGCGGGTTGAGGAACGATTGGAATTCGCTCCCTTCCCACTCAAGCTGCTGGCCAAAGCCACCTCTTGGGATGTCGCGCTTAATCCAGCACGTCCGCTGCCACCCGTAGGTGGCCTACCGCGCTTACATGGTATTGAGCCAAACGAAGCTGACGTCAGCTTGCCATTGGGTGAGCGGGTTGGGCACTGAACGAGCCCCATGAAAGACAGGACACCGTTTCCCCCTTACGATAAGGGATAG
>NZ_JALJRR010000026.1:0-92514 GCF_024519615.1 Pseudomonas sp. Pse79 | reverse complement strand
TAAAGGATGTCCCCGGTCTCGTTTGTAAAGGATGTCTCCGTCTGTACACCCCGATGAGGGCGTGTCAGTCACTGAATGCATTGACTGATGCACCGCTATCGGGAGCAAGCCCGCTCCCACATCACCGATGGGTGGCAATCCAGATCAACAACCCCGCCTGAAACACGGTAAACGCCACCAGACAGGTGATGGTGAAGCGTAGCCCGCTGTCCTCACGCTTGAACTTGGTGACCTTTTCCTCTTCCTTGCGCAGCTTCACTTCCTGCTCCGTCAGGTTCTGCTCGGCCTGTTGCAGCATTTGCGCGGCTTCGAGGATTTCCACGAACTGCACTTTCTCGGTGTTCCAGCTATCGAGCACGTCGCTGACCTTGCCGGGCTGCACGTTGCCCTTCAGATGCTGCACGTCGGCGTAGGCCACATCAAAGCCCTGGATACGCAGGAAGTGATCGCGGCGCAGGCGCGTGGCTTCGTTGAGGGCGTCCTTGTTGGCCAGGTCCACCCCGTCGACGCGGTAGTGCGACCACTTCTTCTTCGCCCACGCGGCGCCCTGGGCCACCAGGAAACGGCCGATGCCACGGTTGGCCGGTTCGATTTCCAGGCTGTTGCCCGGGCCGAAATGCACACGGTGTTTAGCGTGATCGACCCAGATATCCAGGTGATTCTGCTCGCGGCGCACCCGTTGGCCCGGCAACTGGATGACCATGCGCAACAGGCTGTGATGGTGGTCGTGGCGTTCGACATAGCCAAATTGCACAAACCGCAAGGGGCGTACCCCGGTGGAGCGGTCGGTGGGCAGGGGCGCCAGGCGCAGCATTTTGAAATGTTCGGCCTGTACGTCCGCCCACGGCAGGGGCGCCGCGTCGACGACCTCGGTGTGTTCCGCCGGGGTGTCGGCGGTAGGTTCTGGTGTTGCTTCGGTGTTAGTCATGCGGCGCGATCCTGTCCTAGCCCAGCCAGTCGACAGGCTTTTTGCTGTCGACTTTCGGCTTATCGGCCGTTTTTTCCAGTACTGGAGGCAATTAGTCGGTTAACGGGGCTGAAGTCCGTCGATAAAGCCAACCAGGCGGGTTTCCAGCTCGGCGGCGAGGGGTAATCGCGGGTCGTTGTAGGACGCCAACTGTTGCTTCACCTCCTTGGGCACGATACGCATCACATGGTTCATGCCTTCGATCACCGTCAGCTCGGCATCGGGCTTGGCGTTCTTCAATTGCCGCGCATCGCCCACACCCACCTGGATATCGTTGGTGCCCTGGATGATCAGCGCGGGCATGCGCAGTCTGGCAAAGGCGGCCGACGGGTCGGCGCGAAACAGGCTGATCAGATACGGTTGCACGCTGGGTCGGAAAATCCCTTCAAGCGGGCCAGGCACATCGGTATCCACTTGGCCGGCCTTGAGGTGATCGAGGATTTCATTGCTGCGCAACTGCAGGGCCGGGGGCAGGTGACCGGCCAGTTGCTGGCGGATCACCTGGTCGACCGGGCGGGCGCTGCCCGACAGGGAAATCACCCCGGCCGGGTCGAGTTGCGGTGCCGCCAGGGCGGCCACCAGCGCGCCTTCGCTATGGCCCAGGACGATCAGCGGGCCCATGCGCTTGTCGGCCTTGAGCAGCTTGCCCCAGGCCACGGCGTCGGCCACGTAGGCGTCGAGGGTCAGGTCGCGTTCGTCGGGCGTGGCGGCCAGGCTGGCCGCCACGCCGCGCTTGTCATAGCGCACGCTGGCGATGTTATGCCGGGCCAGCACCCACGCCAGGCGCTTGAGGCTGTCGTTGCGCGCGCCGTCGGCACTGTTGCCGTTGCGGTCGGTCGGGCCGGAGCCGGCAATGATCAGCACCACCGGCACCGGTTTGTCGGACTGCGGCAGCAGCAGCGAGCCGAACAGCTCGCCGTTGCCGGTGTCGAGGCTGATGGGCCGTTGCAACACCACGGAGGACGCGGCATGCGCTACGGCAGTGAACAGGGTGAGGGTAAACAGCAAAACTCGAAGCATCATCGGGCCATTATTCAGGAGGTGCCGGTTCGACCAACGTCTACCGGTAAGGTTTCGAGGATGAACTAGTCGGTTGGCCCGCGTATACTGGTGCGCTTGGTTATCACCGCTGAGTGATTACAACTGATTTCACGGAGCGCCCTGCATGTCCGGCAATACCTTCGGCAAGCTGTTCACTGTCACCACCGCGGGCGAAAGCCATGGCCCGGCGTTGGTCGCCATTGTCGACGGCTGCCCGCCCGGCCTCGAGCTGTCCCTGGAAGACCTGCAGCGTGACCTCGACCGCCGCAAGCCCGGCACCAGCCGCCACACCACCCAGCGCCAGGAACCCGATGAAGTCGAGATCCTCTCCGGTGTGTTCGAAGGTCGCACCACCGGCTGCGCCATCGGCCTGCTGATCCGCAACACCGACCAGAAGTCCAAGGACTACTCGGCGATCAAGGACCTGTTCCGCCCGGCCCACGCCGACTACACCTACCACCACAAATACGGCGAACGCGACTACCGTGGCGGCGGCCGCAGCTCGGCCCGCGAAACCGCGATGCGCGTGGCTGCCGGTGCCATCGCCAAGAAATACCTGGCGACCCAGGGCATCGTCGTCCGTGGCTACATGAGCCAGCTGGGCCCGATCGAAATCCCGTTCAAGACTTGGGACAGCGTCGACGACAACGCCTTTTTCAGCCCGGACCCGGACAAAGTGCCGGAGCTGGAAGCCTATATGGACCAGTTGCGCCGCGACCAGGATTCGGTCGGGGCGAAAATCACCGTGGTCGCCGAGGGCGTGAAACCGGGTCTCGGCGAGCCGATCTTCGACCGTCTGGACGCTGAGCTGGCCCACGCGCTGATGAGCATCAACGCCGTCAAAGGCGTGGAAATCGGCGCCGGGTTCGCCTGCGTGTCCCAGCGCGGCACCGAGCACCGCGACGAACTGACCCCGCAGGGCTTCCTCAGCAACAATGCAGGCGGCATCCTCGGCGGTATTTCCTCCGGCCAGCCGATCGTTGCGCACCTGGCGCTCAAGGCCACGTCGAGCATCACCACCCCGGGCCGTTCGATCGATGTACACGGCAACCCGGTGGACGTGATCACCAAGGGCCGTCACGACCCGTGCGTCGGCATCCGTGCCACGCCGATCGCCGAAGCGATGATGGCGATCGTGTTGATGGACCACCTGCTGCGCAACCGTGGGCAAAACGCCGATGTGCGCGTGAGTACTCCGGTACTGGGCCAGTTGTGACGGTGTGTGGCGCGCGAGCTTGCTCGCGCCTTGCCGCAAAGCGGCCCCTTGCATGACTCCAGCACTTCCGTACTGGCGACTCTCCAGCTTCTACCTCTTCTACTTCGCCCTGCTGGGGGCCACGGCGCCGTTCCTGGCGCTGTACTTCGATCACCTGGGGTTCTCCAGCGCGCGTATCGGCGAGCTGGTGGCCATCCCCATGCTGATGCGCTGCGTGGCCCCCAATCTGTGGGGCTGGCTGGGCGACTATACCGGCCGGCGCCTGGTCATCGTGCGTGTGGGCGCACTGTGTACGCTGGTGAGTTTTGCGTTGATTTTCGTCAGCAAGACCTATGCCTGGCTGGCCCTGGTCATGGCCCTGCATGCGTTTTTCTGGCATGCGGTGCTGCCGCAGTTTGAAGTGATCACCCTGGCCCATCTGCATAAGCAGACCTCGCGCTATAGCCAGATCCGCCTGTGGGGTTCCATCGGCTTCATCCTCACGGTGGTGATCATGGGCCGCCTGTTCGACTGGCTGAGCCTGGATATCTACCCGGTGGTGGTCGTGGTGATCATGGCCGGGATCATCGGTGCCAGCCTGTGGGTGCCGAATGCGCAGCCGGCGAACCACGGCCCCCGCCTGGCGGGCGAGGGCTTCCTCAAGCAGTTGCGCAGCCCCGGCGTCCTGGCGTTTTATGCCTGCGTGGCATTGATGCAAATGAGCCATGGCCCGTATTACACCTTTCTCACCCTGCACCTGGAACACTTGGGCTACAGCCGTGGCGTGATCGGCATGCTGTGGGCCCTCGGGGTGGTGGCGGAAGTGTTGATGTTCCTGGGCATGAGCCGCATCCTCACGCGTTTCTCGGTGCGCCGGGTGCTGCTGGCGAGTTTCCTGTTGGCGGCGCTGCGCTGGTTGTTGCTGGGCGCGTTCGCGGAATTTTTCTGGGTGCTGCTGCTGGCGCAGGTGATGCACGCGGCTACCTTCGGCAGTTTTCATGCGGCGGCGATTGCCTTTGTGCAGCGCAGCTTCGGTGCGCGCCAGCAAGGTCAGGGCCAGGCGTTATACGCGGCCTTGGCCGGCACCGGCGGCGCGCTTGGCGCGCTGTACGCCGGTTACAGCTGGAACCTGTTGGGGCCGGCCCTGACCTTCAGTATCGCCAGCATCGCGGCCCTGGCCGCCGCCCTTATCATCGGTTTTCGATTGCACGAGCAGAACCAAGGAACCGTCCTATGAGTTATGTAGCCGTTTACCACGTCGCCACACCGGATACACCGAACAAAGTCCTGACCCACTTCGACGATATCGCGTCGACCCTGGCCGAGCATGGCGTGCGATTCGAGCGCTGGCAGCCCGCCGTTATTGAAAAAGGCGCAGACGACGCCACCATGATCGCGGCGTATCAGCCACGGATCGACGCCCTCGGCTACGCCTGCGTCGAGGTGCTGCATGCTCCCGGCGACCCTGCGCAGAAGGCGGCATTGCGCGATCAGTTCCTTGCCGAGCGGCGTTACAGCGAAGATGAAGCGCGCTTTTTCATCGCCGGCCAAGGCCTGTTTGCCTTGCACATTGGTGACTATGTGTACGGCGTGCGCTGTGAGAAAAATGACCTGCTGCTGATCCCGGCCGGCATGCCCCATTGGTTTGATATGGGCGAGCACCCACATTTCGTGACGCTGCGCCTGTCCCATGCGGCAGGCGGCGGGGTGCCTGAATTCAGCGGGGACGATATCGCCGCTGGTTTCCCTGGGTTGGATGACTAGGCTTAATCGACTTGAATCTTCAACCCCGACGAGTTGGAAGTTGTTGTGGGAAGAAGCTTATTTATCTGTAAGGCCTGGCTGTTTATCGCCGGCCTTACGCTTTGACGCGCTCCATTATGTAACTCTCTCCGGTCTTAATGTTTGTATCGCCTGTCAATAGGAGGAATCCGAAAGGCGATAAGCATCAGCCAACAATAAGGAGAGAAAGCGATGAGTGATCCAGAGGCGTCAGGTGCGCCGTTGAGCGTGCCCACCGATGTCAGAAAACGCTTGGCCTTGTCCGGCAAGCCCCTGACTCCGACCGAATTGGAGATCTTGCGCTGGGCCTCCGAAGGCAAGACCATCTGGGAAATCAGCCGGATTCGTGAAACGTCCCAAGCCGCAGTGAAATTCCACCTGCGTAACATCTATGGCAAGTTACAAGTCAACAATCGTGTACAAGCGATGAATGAAGCTGCCCGATTGGGCCTGTCCTGAACCCATGAAAAAGGGCCGCGACGCTGGATGGCGTCGCGGCCCTTTTTTGTGTGTCTTAGGCCGAATGGTAAGTCGGCAGGGCAAAGCGGTTCTGGCTCTGCAGCATGGAAATCTGCGGCAGTTCGCTGGCTTGTTCGGCCAGGTCGCGGCGAATGGCGCTGATCACCCAGGTGAGTTGATCGGCTGTGTGCAGTTGCTGGTAGGAGATCGAGCGCTTGACCTGCTTGCCTTCGCTGTTGCGCAGGGTCAGCAGGATACCGCCGTCCGGGCGTGGCTGAGTGGTGACGTCGTATTGGGAGAATACTGAGGCGAATTTATCTTGGATCAGGCTCATGTCTATCAGCTCCGTTGGCTCAAGTTGGCAAGCATGGAGTGATAGGTGCAGTGATTGTGCCATCTCACGTTTTTATATAAAGTCTTTAAAAATCAATAACTTGTAAAAAGTCAGGATTTTTGATTTCGTGCAAATTGCATGAATGGCCATCATGCATCCTGCATTTTGCGCTACTCGATCCGGCCGGGCGGGCGCCTCGTCACTGATAGGGACTGCCGATGTGTCGCAAAATTCCCTGTGGGTCGGTTGCGGCTTCGGGATACAAAACATTTCAAATCCCGCGTGTACAGCCGAAGAACGGCTGGCGTATTTTCCCCTGAGCATTTGGCTTCCTGCCTACAAAAAATGCCGGAGTTTCTGGCCCCGACGAAGAATAAGAAAAAGGACGTTCCTCCATGCGCCATCCGCAAAACGACATGATTACCTGGAGCATGCTGCTGCGTAAGGTGCCCGCCATCGTCCGCGCCTTGCCACGGGTGGTCCGCGGCATGCGTGCCGCGAATGTCACCGACCCCGCGCAGCCCTGTGGCCTGGGCTGGCATTTCGAGCAAGCCACCCTGCGCAACCCTGACGGCGCGGCGTTGTTGTACGGCGACAGCGTGCTCAGTTACCGCGATGCCAACCAGCGTGCGAACCGCATCGCCCACCACCTGCAGAGCCAGGGCATCCGCAAAGGCGATGTGGTGGCGCTGTTTATTGAGAATCGCCCCGAATTGCTGCTCAACGTGCTGGCCGTGGCCAAGCTGGGCGGCATCTGCGCCATGCTCAATACCTCGCAAACCCAGGCGGCGCTGGTACACAGCCTGAATCTGGTCAACCCGGTGGCGATTGTGGTGGGGGCGGAGTTGGTGGAGGCCTACACAGCGGTGCGCGATCAAGTGATGATCGCGGCCGATCGCACCTGGTTTGTCGCGGATCAACCCGGCAGCGCGGTGCCTGCCGGCTATATCGACCTGATGGCGGCCAGCGCCGAGTGCGCGCTGGACAACCCGGCCAGCTCCCGGCAGATCTTTTTCAACGACCCGTGCTTCTATATCTACACCTCCGGCACCACGGGCTTGCCCAAGGCCGGCATCATGAAACATGGCCGCTGGACCAAAACCGCGGTCAGCTTCGCCAGCATCGCCCTCGACATGGGCCCCGCCGACGTCATGTATTGCACCTTGCCGCTGTACCACGCCACCGGCCTTTGCGTGTGCTGGGGCTCGGCGATCGTCGGCGCGTCGGGGTTCGCGATTCGCCGCAAATTCAGCGCCAGCCAGTTCTGGGGCGATGTGCGCAAGTTCAACGCGACCACCCTGGGTTATGTCGGTGAGCTGTGCCGTTACCTGCTCGACCAGCCGGCCAGCGCCCAGGACCGTGACAACCGGGTGATCAAGATGGTCGGCAATGGCCTGCGGCCCGGTGTGTGGGCGCAGTTCAAGCAACGCTTTGGCGTCGAGCATATCTGTGAGCTGTATGCCGCGAGTGACGGCAATATCGGCTTCACCAATGTGTTGAATTTCGACAACACCATCGGTTTCTGCCTGCAGCGCTGGGCGCTGGTGGACTACGCCCACGACAACGGTGAGCCGCTGCGTGGCGCCGATGGTTTCATGCGCAAGGTGCAAACGGGCGGGCAGGGCCTGTTGCTGGCGAGGATCGATGAAAAGGCCCCGTTCGACGGTTACACCGACCCGGAAAAGAACCGCAAGGTGGTGCTGACCGACGTGTTCGAAAAGGGCGACCGTTACTTCAATACCGGCGATTTGCTGCGCAGCATCGGTTTCGGCCATGCGCAATTTGTCGATCGCCTGGGCGACACCTATCGCTGGAAAGGCGAAAACGTTTCCACCACCGAGGTCGAGAACATCCTGTTGCAACACCCGCAGATCGCCGAGGTGGTGGCCTACGGTGTCGAGATCGAAAACACCAATGGCCGCGCCGGCATGGTCGCCATCACCCCCAGCGAATCCCTGGCCGCCCTGGATATGCGCGAGTTGCTGCAGTTCGCTCATGGCCAGTTGCCGCACTATGCGGTGCCGCTGTTCCTGCGGATCAAGATGAAGATGGAGACAACGGGCACGTTCAAATACCAGAAAGTGCGGCTCAAGGAAGAAGCGTTCGACCCGGCCAAGGCCGGCAACGACCCGGTCTACGCCTGGCTGCCCGGTTCGGATTGTTATGTGCCGGTCACCGGGCAATTGTTGGCGCAGATCCAGGGCGGACAGTTCCGCTATTGATTCTGCCTATGGTGGCTGTTGACAAAAAAACCATGACAGTGGGGAACTCCCTCGCGACACTGGGCGCCTACTCTTCAGTACCCGAAGCCGCACCAGACAAGGAGCCCCCACATGTCAGACCATGCCAAACAAATGACCGAAGACGAAGCCGCCGAATTTGCCGAGCAGGTCTTCGACGTCGCGCGCAGAGGCGATGCCGCCTTGCTTGCCGCGCTGCTGGCCAAGGGCTTGCCAGCCAACCTGCGTAACCACAATGGCGACACCTTGCTGATGCTGGCCGCCTATCACGGCCACGCCGACGCGGTCAAAGTGCTGCTGGAGTTCAAGGCCGACCCACAGATCGCCAACGACAAGCATCAACTGCCGATCGCCGGCGCGGCGTTCAAGGGCAACTTGCCCGTGGTCAAGGCGCTGATCGAAGGCGGCGCGCCGGTTGACGCGTCGTCCTCCGACGGCCGTACGGCATTGATGATGGCCGCGATGTTTAACCGCGTTGAAATGGTCGACTACCTGCTCAGCCAGGGCGCCAACCCCAAGACTGCCGACGCCCAGGGCGCCACGGCATTGGCCGCAGCACAGACCATGGGCGCGGTGGATACGGCGGCGCAGTTGCAGAAACTGGTGTAGGCTACGCGCCCTCGAAAACCCGCCCGCCACAGGACCCCTTCATGAAAAACGCCCTCGTCGAACTCATCCGTAAAATCAGCGCCGGCGTCATGGGCGACGACGAGGTGGCGCGCATCGCCGAGGAAGCGGCGCAGGCCTACGCCGACCCGGTGGCCTTTCTGGCGGCGAACCCAGACATCAACTACGACGATACTTTCCCGATTCCGCTGGGCGAGTGGGTGGTGGTCGGCAGCCTGCCGGACACGGTGCTGTTCCAGGCCGACACCTATGGCGACCTGTTTGCGCAGATCGTCGCCTCGTTCGGCCCCGGCGTGGCGTTCAACCTCAAGCCCAAGCAACTGGCCAAGACCGAAGCCCTCACCGCGCTCAATCGCATCCAGATCCAGATGAGTGCGCTCAGCCCGCAAGACGGTGGTTATGTGTTGCTGAACTTCAGCCAGCCGCTGGATGACGAGATCCAGGCCGTGCTGGTGTACGGCAACGACCTGCCGCGCGTGCTGGAACTGTGCGCCGAAGTCGGCATCCACGGCGAACCGTCCCTAGAAGCCCTGCGGGTCGCGGTCCACGTCTGAAAAAAAACGGAACCCCAGCCAGGGCTGGCTATCCTACAAGGGCATGCCCTCACTTAGGAGCGACACCATGGGTTCCACTTTCAACGGTCTGGTCGGGCTGATCATCCTCGCGCTGGATATCTGGGCGATCATCAATGTGTTCAAAAGCGGCGCGAGCACCGGTGCCAAGGTGTTGTGGATTCTGTTGATCCTGCTGCTGCCGGTCCTGGGCCTGATCATCTGGGCGATTGCCGGGCCGCGGGGCAACGTGCGGTTCTGAGCCCCAGCTTCACTCAAGCTGAAGCGGGCACGGAAAATGTGGGAGGGGGCTTGCCCCCGATAGCGGTGTATCAGTCGTTACAACAGTGACTGAACCACCGCTATCGGGTGCAAGCCCCCTCCCACAATGGTTTCAGCAAATGCCTTGATATTGTGTGTCGAAATATTCGCTGTACGAAATTTTCACATCTCATCCAAGACAATTCGCCGGCTTTATCTCCCTGCAACGGCTCTATCTCAAGCACCGCCAGTTGCAGGATTGCGGCACGCGTTCAGTAATTAATGGCGTTGCCGGCAGTGATCGGGCACCATTTGCGCCATCGCGTTTACCGCCTACCCCAGCCAGCCTGGGCGAGGGCCGGACGCCACTGCACTCTTTTTCGCAACTTAAACCTCCAATGGGTCCTGAAACGACATGGCAAACCCGGACGCCCTGAATCAGCAGCGAGCTTCTAATCGCCTGCTGCAACCGACCGTCAAATCCCATCTGGCATACACGCTGCTTTGTGCACTGGTCATGATGGTGATGTTCTCCCTGCTGCGCCTGGCGCTGCTGGCCTACAACCGCGAGATGATCCTCGACACACCGGCCT
The DNA here is from genome assembly GCF_024519615.1 of Pseudomonas sp. Pse79. Classification (NCBI taxonomy): domain Bacteria; kingdom Pseudomonadati; phylum Pseudomonadota; class Gammaproteobacteria; order Pseudomonadales; family Pseudomonadaceae; genus Pseudomonas; species Pseudomonas sp. Pse79. The sequence goes on along the minus strand of NZ_JALJRR010000026.1, from coordinate 82,464 downwards.
CGACCTTCCTGGAAGCGTTCGCCAACGGCCTGCGCCTGGACATTCGCCTGGTGGTGTACCTGACGATCCCCTTGCTGCTGTCACTGTTCAGCGTGCGGGCCATGGCCGCGCGGGGGTTCTTCCGTTTCTGGCTGACCCTTGCCTCCAGCATCGCGCTGTTCCTGGGCCTGATGGAGATGGACTTCTACCGCGAATTCCACCAGCGCCTCAACGGCCTGGTCTTCCAGTACGTGAAGGAAGACCCGAAAACCGTGATGAGCATGCTCTGGTACGGTTTCCCGGTGGTGCGCTATCTGCTGGCCTGGGCCGTGGGCACGCTGATCCTGAGCGTGGCCTTCAAGGGCGCCGACCGGGCGACGCGTCCACGCGGCCCGTTCAGCGGCGGCAGCATCGGCACCCGCCAGGTGGCGCCGTGGTATTCGCGCATCGCGGTGTTTGTGGTGTGCCTGCTGGTCGCCGTGGTCGCCGCTCGCGGCACCCTGCGCCAGGGCCCGCCGCTGCGTTGGGGTGACGTCTACACCACCGACTCGAACTTCGCCAACCAATTGGGCCTCAATGGCACGTTGTCGTTGATCGCCGCGGCCAAGTCGCGCTTCTCCGAAGAACGCACCAACATCTGGAAGGCCACCCTCGAACAACCACTGGCCACCCAGACCGTGCGCGACATGCTGGTGTTGCCGCAAGAGAAGCTGGTGGATACCGACACCGCCGCCGTGCGCCGTGATTTCACGCCACCGGCCGAGAAAACCCTGCCGATCAAGAACGTCGTGGTGATCCTGATGGAGAGCTTCGCCGGTCACTCGGTGGGCGCCCTGGGGCGTCCGGGCAATATCACGCCGTACTTCGACAAACTGTCCAAAGAAGGCCTGCTGTTCGACCGCTTCTTCTCCAACGGCACCCACACCCACCAGGGTATGTTTGCCACCATGGCGTGCTTCCCGAACCTGCCGGGTTTCGAATACCTGATGCAGACCCCGGAAGGCAGCCACAAGCTGTCGGGCCTGCCGCAGTTGCTCAGTGCGCGCAAGTTTGACGACGTGTATGTCTACAACGGCGACTTCGCCTGGGACAACCAGTCGGGTTTCTTCAGCAACCAGGGCATGACCAACTTCATCGGCCGCAACGACTTTGTCGACCCGGTGTTCTCCGACCCGACCTGGGGCGTGTCCGACCAGGACATGTTCAACCGTGGCCTGGAAGAACTGAAAGCGCGTGAAGGCGGCAAGCCGTTCTACGCCCTGCTGCAAACCCTGTCCAACCACACGCCGTATGCCTTGCCGACCCCGTTGCCGGTGGAGAAAGTCACCGACCGTGGCAGCCTCAACGAGCATTTGACGGCGATGCGCTACTCCGACTGGGCCCTCGGCCAGTTCTTTGAAAAGGCCCGCAAGGAGCCGTACTTCAAGGAAACCCTGTTCGTGATCGTGGGCGACCACGGTTTCGGCAACGAGCAGCAGATCACCGAGATGGACCTGGGCCGCTTCAACGTGCCGATGCTGATGATTGCTCCGGGCATGCAAGAGAAGTTCGGCGTGCGTGACCACACCGTGGGCACCCAGATCGACATCGTGCCGACCATCATGGGCCGTCTGGGTGGCGACACCCTGCACCAGTGCTGGGGGCGTGACCTGCTCAACCTGCCGGAAGGCGACAAGGGCTTCGGCGTGATCAAGCCTTCGGGCAGCGATCAGACCGTGGCGCTGATCACCGGCGACCGCGTGCTGGTATTGCCTAAGGAAATGCCACCGAAGCTGTGGGAATACGAACTGGGCGCCGAGCCGACCGGTAAAGTGATCGCGGAATCGCCGGACGAGGCAGGGCTGAAACAGAAGCTCGAATCGTTCCTGCAGACCGCGACCAAAAGTTTGCTGGATAACACCGCCGGTGTTGTCGATGGCAAGCCGGACTGATTGACCGGCAATAAAAAAGAGGCCTTCATGAAGGCCTCTTTTTTTGCCCGGCGTTTATATCTTGCCGAGTAACAACAGCACCAGCAGCACCACCAGGACTACGCCGAGAATACCCGACGGACCATAACCCCAGCTACGGGAGTGCGGAAACACTGGCAAACCGCCGACCAACAGGAGAATCAGGATGATGATTAAAATGAGGCTCATAATTGTATTTCCTTATAGGCCTTCTGCAAGGACCGGTTGTTTAAAGTTAGGCCCGTGGGTTTAATCGCGGACGCCTTAATAACTCCGACTGTGCCGCTTCGCAGAAAATTCCGTGTTTTTTTAAAGCATTTCGAAGACCTGCTTATTTCTTTTAATGCGTCGCTGAATGCCTGCGCTTAGTTGAAAAAGATTGAACTTAGGGCGTGCTGTGGTATCCGACCCGGCCCGTGGTTTGCTCGGGGCATTCATCAATTGGATGGTGCGTGGGTGTAGGAAAAACCTTCGCTACACTGCCGATCACTTCTTCTGTGAACCACAAGGCTATTTTCCTATGCAAAATCGCATGATGATCACCGGTGCCGGGTCCGGCCTGGGTCGCGAAATCGCGCTGCGCTGGGCCCGCGAGGGTTGGCAGTTGGCCTTGTCGGATGTCAGCGAGCCAGGCTTGCAAGAGACTCTCAGGTTGGTGCGCGAGGCGGGTGGCGATGGCTTTGTCCAACGCTGCGACGTGCGCGACTACAGCCAGCTCACCGCCTTTGCCCAGGCCTGCGAGGTCAAGCTGGGCGGGATCGATGTGATCGTCAACAATGCCGGCGTGGCCTCCGGCGGGTTCTTCGCGGAACTGTCGCTGGAAGACTGGGACTGGCAGATCGCAATCAACCTGATGGGCGTGGTCAAGGGCTGCAAGGCCTTTCTGCCGCTGCTGGAAAAGAGCAAGGGCCGCATCATCAACATCGCCTCGATGGCGGCGCTGATGCAAGGGCCGGCGATGAGCAACTACAACGTGGCCAAGGCGGGCGTGGTGGCGTTGTCGGAGAGCCTGCTGGTGGAACTCAAGCAACAGGAAATCGGGGTTCACGTGGTGTGCCCGTCGTTCTTCCAGACCAACCTGTTGGACTCGTTCCGTGGGCCGACCCCGGCGATGAAGGCGCAGGTGGGCAAGCTGCTGGAAAGCTCGCCGATCTCGGCGGCGGATATCGCTGATTACATCTATCAGCGGGTGGCCGAGGGCGAGTTCATGATCCTGCCCCACGAGCAAGGGCGGATGGCTTGGGCGTTGAAGCAGAAAAACCCGCAGTTGCTGTATGACGAAATGACCGTGATGGCCGACAAAATGCGCGTCAAGGCCCAGGCGATTAAAGGCTGAGCGGGGCACTGTCGTAAATCTCGGAGCGGGGCTCGGCGCAAAAAATCATGTGGTCTGTCAGGCAAGTTACCTACCGTTGTAGGTGGTGCCTGATTTGACCGCAAGCCGTTGCTGAGCATCACCCAAGCGCGCAAGGTCGGGGTCCTGTCACTCGAAAAGGACAACCGCCATGCTGGTCTTAAGCCGCACCGTAGGCGAAATCATTTCCATCGGCGATGACATCGCCTTGCACATCCTCGAACTCAACGGTTCCCAGGTGAAGTTCGGGGTTCAAGCCCCGGCCGAGGTGTCGGTCCACCGCGCCGAGGTGTACCAGAAGATCGTCGAACGCCAGGACACCGCCAGCCATCCGCTGCCCAATCCCTGAACTGCACCTTCAGTCGAACAGGTGCTTGGGCACGTCGTGCTTGAGCATCAACTGGCATTGCTCGCTGTCGGGGTCGAAGACGATCAATGCCTGGCCCTTGGTCAGTGCCTGGCGCACGCGCAGTACGCGGGTTTCCAGGGGCGTGTCGTCGCCATTGTCGGTGCCGTCGCGGGTCACGAAGTCTTCGATGAGGCGGGTCAGGGTGTCGACTTCAAGTGCGTCGTAGGGAATCAGCATACAAGCCTCTGGGGTTAAGTCCCGGCGATGCTACTGCGCCGGGACCGTTGTTGCCAGTGTCAGGACTTCTGGCCGACCAGGCTGTCCACCGACGGCACGCGGGTATCGCTCTCCATCTGGGTCTCGTGCTCGATCTGATGACTGAACCGATCCAGTGACCCTTGCGCCGGTTGCGCGTCGCTGGCGAACACCGGCGGGCTGAGAATGTAAGCGCTCAACAACCGGCTGAGGGCCGCGAGGCTGTCGATGTGGGTGCGCTCGTAGCCGTGGGTCGCATCGCACCCGAACGCCAGTAGGGCGGTGCGGATGTCGTGGCCGGCGGTGACTGCCGAGTGTGCGTCGCTGAAGTAATAACGAAACAGATCGCGTCGCACCGGCAGGTCATTATCCGCCGCCAGGCGCAGCAGGTGGCGTGACAGGTGATAGTCATACGGCCCGCCGGAATCCTGCATCGCCACACTGACCGCGTGTTCGCTGGAGTGCTGGCCGGGGGCGACCGGGGCGATGTCGATGCCGACGAACTCACTGACGTCCCAGGGCAGGGCGGCGGCCGCGCCACTGCCGGTTTCCTCGGTGATGGTGAACAGCGGGTGACAGTCGATCAGCAAGGGTTCGCCGCTGTCGATGATCGCCTTGAGGGCGGCGAGCAGCGCGGCGACACCGGCTTTGTCGTCGAGGTGACGCGCGCTGATATGCCCGCTCTCGGTGAACTCGGGCAGCGGGTCGAACGCCACATAGTCACCGATGCCGATCCCCAGGGAATCGCAATCGGCGCGGGTGGCGCAGTACGCGTCCAGGCGCAGTTCGACATGGTCCCAGCTCACCGGCATTTCATCCACGGCGGTGTTGAACGCATGCCCGGAAGCCATCAGCGGCAACACGCTGCCACGGATCACGCCATTGTCGGTGAACAGGCTGACGCGGCTGCCCTCGGCGAAGCGGCTCGACCAGCAGCCCACCGGAGCGAGGGTCAGGCGGCCGTTGTCCTTGATCGCGCGCACGGCGGCGCCGATGGTGTCAAGGTGCGCCGACACTGCGCGGTCGGGGCTGTTTTTCTGGCCCTTGAGGGTGGCGCGGATGGTGCCGCGGCGCGTCATTTCAAAGGGGATGCCCAGTTCTTCGAGGCGTTCGGCGACATAGCGCACGATGGTGTCGGTAAACCCGGTCGGGCTGGGAATGGCGAGCATTTCCAGCAGCACTTTTTGCAGGTAGTTGAGGTCCGGTTCGGGAATGGTTCGGGTCATGGAAACTCCTGATGGGTTGAGGGCATCGATGGTTTCGATGAGGGGTTAGCGGCGGTGGCGGTGCTGGCTTCAGCGCGGGGAAGTCCGCTCCTACATTTGGAATGCGGTCACCTGTGGGAGCGGGCTTGCCCGCGATAGCGCCGCTCCAGGCAATACATCTTTCAAGCGCTCGGCTGACTGTGCGGAAACAACAAATCCACAAACCGCTCCGCTGTCGGCTGCGGTTCATGATTGGCCAGCCCGGCCCGTTCGTTGGCTTCGATAAACACGTACTCCGGTTGATCGGCGGCCGACACCATCAGGTCGAGGCCGACCATCGGGATGTCGAGGGCACGCGCGGCGCGCACGGCGGCGTCGACCAGCGTCGGATGGAGGATCCCGGTGACGTCTTCCAGGCAGCCGCCGGTGTGCAGGTTGGCGGTGCGGCGCACGGCCAATTGCGCGCCACGGGGCAGGATGCTGGAGTAGTCATGACCGGCCGCGTGCAGGGTGCGTTCGGTTTCGGCGTCCAGCGGGATTTTGCTTTCGCCGTCGGTGGCGGCCTGACGCCGGCGGCTTTGCGCCTCGATCAGGGCGCGGATGGAATGCTGGCCGTCGCCGACCACTTCGGCCGGGCGGCGGATCGCCGCGGCGACCACCTCGAAGCCGATCACCAGGATGCGCAGGTCCAGGCCTTCGTGGAAGCTTTCGAGCAAGACCCGGCTGTCGAACTGACGCGCTGCTTCAATCGCCTGTTGCACCTCTTCGATGGTCTGCAGGTCCACCGCCACGCCCTGGCCCTGTTCACCATCCAGCGGTTTGACCACGATGCGCTGGTGTTGGTCGAGGAACTCCAGGTTGTCGTCGGCGCTGCCCGCCTGCTGTTGCGCCGGCAGTTTCAACCCGGCGGCCTTGAGCACCTTGTGGGTCAGGCTTTTGTCCTGGCACAGGGTCATGCTGATGGCGCTGGTCAGGTCGCTCAACGATTCACGGCAGCGCACGCGGCGCCCGCCATGGCTGAGGGTGAACAGGCCGGCATCGGCATCGTCTACCTGCACGTCGATGCCGCGGCGATGGGCTTCTTCGACGATGATCCGCGCGTAGGGGTTGAACCCCGCCTGCGGGCCCGGGCCGAGGAACAGCGGTTGGTTGATGCCGTTCTTGCGCTTGATCGCAAAGGTGGCCAGGGCGCGAAAGCCGAGCTTGGCGTAGAGGCTCTTGGCCTGGCGGTTGTCGTGCAGCACCGACAGGTCCAGGTAGCTCAGGCCACGGCTCATGAAGTGTTCCACCAGGTGGCGCACCAGCACTTCGCCGACGCCTGGGCGCGTGCAGTGCGGGTCGACCGCCAGGCACCACAGGCTGCAACCGTGTTCCGGGTCGTGGAAGGCTTTTTGATGGTTGAGGCCCATCACGCTGCCGATCACCGCGCCGCTGTGTTCGTCCTCGGCCAGCCAATACACCGGGCCGCCCGCGTGGCGGGGCGTCAGGCGCTCGGCGTCGACCGGCAGCATGCCGCGCCCCTGGTAGAGCTGGTTGACCGCCTGCCAATCGGCCGCGGTCTGGACGCGGCGAATACGGAAGCCACGAAACACGCGGGTCGACGGACGATAGTCAGAGAACCACAGGCGCAAGGTGTCGGACGGGTCGAGGAACAGTTGCTGCGGATCGATCCCGAGGATCTGCTGGGGCGCCGCCACGTACAGTGCGATGTCGCGCTCGCCGGCCTGCTCGTTGAGCAGTTCCTCGGCCAGGCTGGCCGGGTCGGGAAACGTGTGGCCGATCAACAACCGGCCCCAGCCGCAATGCACCGCGATCGGCTCGGCGGCCAGTGGGCTGCCGTCTTCGGCCAGGCGCGCTTGCAGGCGCTCGTAGGTCGGCGCCTGGCCTTTGAGCAAGCGTTGGCTGTAAGCCGCTGCGAGAGGTTTCATCGATCAGATTCCTTGTTCGCTGAGCCACAGGTTCAGCGCCGCCAGTTGCCACAGCTTGGAGCCGCGCAGCGGGGTGAGTTGACCGTGTGGGTCGGTGAGCAAGCGGTCGAGCATGGCCGGATTGAACAGGCCGCGGTCCTGGCTCGGGTCCAGCAGCAACTCGCGGACCCAGTTCAGGGTGTCGCCTTGCAAATGCTTGAGGCCGGGCACCGGGAAGTAACCTTTCTTGCGGTCGATGACTTCACTCGGGATGACCCGACGCGCCGCCTCTTTGAGGACCTGCTTGCCGCCATCGGGCAATTTGAATTTTCCCGGTACGCGGGCCGACAGTTCCACCAGGCGGTAGTCGAGAAACGGTGTGCGCGCTTCCAGGCCCCAGGCCATGGTCATGTTGTCGACGCGCTTGACCGGGTCGTCGACCAGCATCACCGTGCTGTCCAGGCGCAGCGCCTTGTCCACGGCGGCATCGGCGCCCGGCATTGCGAAATGCTCGCGCACGAAGTCGCCGGCGGCGTCATTGGCGGTCAGCCATTTCGGCGCGACGGTGGCTGCGTAGTCGTCATGGCTGCGATCGAAAAACGCCTCGCGGTACGCCGCATACGGGTCGCTGGCGCCGTCCACTTGCGGGTACCAGTGGTAACCGGCGAACAGTTCATCGGCGCCCTGGCCGCTTTGCACCACTTTGCAGTGCTTGGCCACTTCCCGCGAGAGCAGGTAAAAGGCGATGCAGTCGTGGCTGACCATCGGCTCGCTCATGGCGCGGAACGCCGCTGGCAATTGCTCGATGATCTCGCCCTCGGCGATGCGCAGTTGGTGGTGCCGGGTGCCGTAGTGCTTGGCGATCAGGTCCGAGTACTGGAACTCGTCGCCGCGTTCGCCACCGGCGTCTTCAAAGCCGATGGAGAAGGTCGACAGGTCCTGCACACCGACCTCGCGCAGCAAGCCGACGAGCAGGCTCGAATCGACGCCGCCGGACAGCAGCACGCCGACATCCACCGCGGCGCGTTGGCGGATCGCCACGGCTGCGCGGGTGCTGTCGAGTACGCGCTCGGTCCAGTCTTCGAGGGTCAGGTGCTGCTCATCCTCACGCGGGCCGTAGGGCAGGGTCCACCAGGTTTTCTGCTCGGTGTTGCCGTGGGCGTCGATACGCATCCAGCTGGCTGGCGGCAGTTTTTCGATGCCGGCCAGCAGCGTGCGCGGCGCGGGCACCACGGCGTGGAAGTTCAGGTAGTGGTTGAGCGCTACCGGATCGAGCACCGGGTTGATATCGCCGCCCTTGAGCAGGGCTGGCAATGTCGAGGCAAAGCGCAGGCGCTGGCCGGTGCGCGACAGGTACAAAGGCTTCACGCCGAGACGGTCACGGGCGATGAATAGACGCTGGGCATCGCGCTCCCAGATCGCAAACGCAAACATGCCGTTGAGCTTGGGCAGCAGGGCTTCGCCCCAGGCGTGATAACCCTTGAGCAGCACTTCGGTGTCGCCGCCGGAATAGAAGGCGTAGCCCAGGGCTTCGAGCTCCTGGCGCAGTTCCGGGAAGTTATAGATCGCGCCGTTGAAGGCCAGGGACAAACCCAGCTGTGCATCGACCATCGGTTGGGCAGAGCCGTCCGACAGGTCCATGATTTTCAGGCGTCGATGGCCCAGGGCAATCGGCCCCTGGGCGTGGAAGCCCCAGGCGTCGGGGCCGCGTGGGGCCAAGTGATGGGTGATGCGCTCAATCGCAGCCAGGTCGGCAGGTTGGGCATCGAAACGTAGTTCTCCAGCTAATCCGCACATAAATTCCTTACCGGTTTTTCCGTTGGGGAGGGGTCAATACTCAATACGCCCAAAAGGCGCGTACCCAGAAACTGACACACGGCTATCAGTGGAGTTTTAGATCAATCTGTTATAAGGCAAACCGCCTTGACTGCTCGGGCGTGAGCCTGCGCAGCGTGTGGCGGCGGATTTGCGGGTGGTAAATAGGCTTGGTGAATATACAAGTTTTGCGCGGTTTGCCGTTGTGGACCGGCTGTTTGAAGAGGGCCAACAGTGTGTCGCTCGGGCGCTTGACCGCGCCGTTGTTATGACCCGCCGGTGCCGCGAATCAACGCGCGCACGGCGAATCGATTGGGGTGGCAGGCGTCGGCCACGCTTCTGGGCAGCGGCAGGGGTTCATCGTCCAGCCAGGCCGCCAGCAGTTCGGCGCACAGCGGTGCGGTCACCAGGCCGCGTGAGCCGTGGCCGCTGTTGATGTACACGCCGTCGAGCCACGGGCACTCGGCCTCGGGGGGCTGACGGGCGTCCTTGCGCAGCGCGGCGTAGGCCTGGTCGAAGAGGGCGCGATCGGCCAGCGGCCCGATAATCGGCAGGTAGTCCGGGCTGGTGCAGCGGAACCCGGCGCGCCCTTCGAGCTGATCGGCGGCCAGTGTGTCGGCGTTCAAGCGGTGGGCCAGGTCGACGGAGATTTCCTGCAGCATCTCCAGGTTGCCGACATGCTCGGCGACTGTCGGTGTCAGGTCGTCACTCTTGAAGTCGAAGCTGGCGCCCAGGGTGTGCTCGCCGAGACGCGCCGGAGCTACGTAGCCCTCGGCACAGACCACGGTGGCCAGCGCCTGGCTGTCTGGGGTTTGCGCCAGGCGGGTGATTTGCCCGCGAATGCGCTTGAGGGGCAGCTCGGCGCTGAACGGGAAGCGCTTGATCTCGGCCGCGCCGGCCAGCACCACCACCGTGGCGCTGGCCAGCAGGGTGTCGCCGGCCAGGGCTTGCCATTGCCCGTCGACCCGTTGCAACTCAAGGGCCTCATGATGCGTCAGCACGTTGATCAACGGGTGCCGGGCTTGCCATTCGCATAAGGCCGGCGGATGTACCCAGCCCCCTTCGGGGAAAAACAGCCCGCCGTGTTCCAGCGCCACCCCGGCGCGCGCTTGAGCCTGGGCCTGGTCCAACGGCTGCAGCAGACCGGGCGCAAACGCCGCGGCCAGCTGTGCCTGGCGCTCGGCTTCCTTGGCGTTGAACGCCAGTTGCAACACGCCGCAACCGTCCCAGTCGACGCCCCGGTGCAGGTGTTCGAGCAGGCGCCGGGTGTGGCCGAACCCGCTCAAAATCAATTGCGAAAGGGCCGTGCCGTGGGCCGACAGTTTGAGGTACAGCACCCCTTGCGGGTTGCCCGAGGCTTCCTCGGCCAGGCGGGCATGGCGTTCCAGCAGGCTGACGTTCCAGCCGCGCGCGGCGAGGCTGGCCGCCGTGGTGCAGCCGGCCAGGCCGCCGCCGATCACCAGGGCGCTGCGTTCGCCGTGCAGCGGCGCCGGGCGGGCGAACCACGGTTTACCCGCGGCAGGCAACGGCGTCTCGGCCGGCCAGCCGAGGAATTCACCGCGCAGGATTTCCCATTTATGCCCGATGCCCGGCGTGCGCTTCATCTTGAACCCGGCGGCATTGATCAGGCGCCGTACCCAGCCGGTGCTGGTGAAGGTGCTGATGGTCGACCCCGGGGCCGCCAGGCGCGCCAGTTCGGCAAACAGCTCGGCGGTCCACATGTCGGGGTTCTTCGCCGGGGCGAAACCGTCGAGAAACCACGCGTCGATTTGCGCATCCAACTGTGGCAACTGCTCCAGCGCATCGCCGATCAGCAGGGTCAAGGTCACACGGCCGTTATCCAGCACCAGGCGCTGGAAGCCTGGGTGGATGGCGATGTACTGCGCCAGCAATTGCGCGGCGAACGGCTGCAGTTCCGGCCAGAGGAGTAGGGCGCGTTGCAGGTCGGCGTGGCTCAGCGGGTATTTTTCCACGCTGACAAAATGCAGGCGCGCGCCGGCCACCGCGTGTTGTTCGAACAACTGCCAGGCGCAGAGAAAATTCAGCCCGGTGCCGAACCCGGTTTCGCCGATCACCAGGCGCCCGCCCGCCGGCAAGGCGGCAAACCGTGCCTGCAAACGGTTCTGTTCGAGGAACACATAGCGCGTTTCTTCAAGGCCCGACTGGTCGGAAAAGTACACATCGTCGAAGACCCGCGAATGCGGGCGACCTTGGTCATCCCAGTCGAGCTGGGCGTGGGTTACAGGGTTCATGGGCGACTCGGCAAAGGCAAGGTGGCCATTCTAGCCGATCAACCGGCAATGAATTGACCCACGGCAAGCGCACGTGGAATTTCCTCCCGCGTGTTGCTGCTCAATCCGCTAGTCTTGAGCGATCTTGAAACGGAGCTGCTCATGTTCGAATCCGCTGAAATCGGTCATGCCATCGACAAAGACACTTACGACACCGAAGTACCGGCCCTGCGCGAAGCCTTGCTGGAAGTGCAGTTCGAGCTGCAACAGCAGAAACGTTTCCCGGTGATCATCCTGATCAACGGCGTCGAAGGTGCCGGCAAGGGCGAGACGGTCAAACTGCTCAACGAATGGATGGACCCGCGTCTGATCGAAGTGCGTACCTTCGACCAGCAGACCGACGAAGAACTGGCCCACCCGCCTGCCTGGCGTTACTGGCGGCAGTTGCCCGCAAAAGGCCGCATGGGGGTGTTCTTCGGCAACTGGTACAGCCAGATGCTGCAGAGCCGGGTGCAGGGCGATATCAAGGACGCCCGTCTCGACCAGGGCATCGCCGGCGCCGAACGCCTGGAGAAGATGTTCTGCGACGAAGGCGCGGTGATCTTCAAGTTCTGGTTTCACCTGTCCAAGAAACAGATGAAGGCGCGGCTCAAGGCCCTGGCCGACGACCCGCTGCACAGTTGGCGGATCAGCCCGCTGGACTGGCAGCAGTCCAAGACCTACGACAAGTTCGTTCACTTCGGCGAACGTGTGCTGCGTCGCACCAGCCGCGACTACGCGCCCTGGCATGTGATCGAAGGGGTCGACAGCAATTACCGCAGCCTCACCGTCGGCAAGATTCTGCTCGAGGGCCTGCAAAACGCCCTGAGGCAACCCAAGGGCAAAGTCAGCGGCATGAACCCGGCGCCGTTGCCGGCTGCCGTGGACCAAGTGAGCCTGCTCAACAGTCTCGACATGACCCTGAGCCTGGAAAAAGAAGACTACGAAGAGCAGTTGATCACCGAGCAGGCGCGTCTTTCCGGCCTGATGCGGGATAAGCGCATGCGCAAGCACGCGTTGATCACGGTATTCGAAGGCAACGATGCGGCCGGCAAAGGGGGCGCGATCCGCCGGGTCGCCGCGGCCCTCGACCCTCGCCAGTACCGCATCGTGCCGATCGCCGCGCCCACCGAGGACGAGCGCGCCCAGCCTTACCTGTGGCGTTTCTGGCGGCAGATTCCGGCACGGGGCATGTTCACCGTGTTTGACCGCTCCTGGTACGGCCGCGTGCTGGTGGAGCGCATCGAAGGCTTCTGCACTCCGATGGACTCGATGCGCGCCTATGGCGAGATCAATGATTTCGAAGAGCAACTGCGCGATGCCGGAGTGATCGTGGTCAAGTTCTGGCTGGCCATCGACAAGCAGACCCAACTGGAGCGCTTCCAGGCCCGCGAAGCGATCCCGTTCAAACGCTTCAAGATCACCGACGACGACTGGCGCAACCGCGAGAAGTGGGACGAATACCGTGCCGCCGTGGGCGATATGGTCGACCGCACCAGCACCGAGGTCTCGCCGTGGACCCTGGTCGAAGCCAATGACAAGCGCTGGGCGCGGGTCAAGGTGTTGCGCACTATCAACCTGGCGTTGGAGGAGGCGTTCGCCCAGTCCGACAAGCACGACCAGAAAGGCAAGAAGAAGTAGGCCTATAGGCGGGGTGAATGATCATCGCGGTTGGGCGGGCCTGGATTTATTCTCGAGCGCTCTCCCAACAACGACAAGATCGAGGTAGCCCCATGCGTGAAGTAGTGATCGTCGACAGCGTGCGAACCGGCCTGGCCAAGTCCTTTCGCGGCAAGTTCAACCAGACCCGACCGGATGACATGGCGGCCCATTGCGTCAACGCGCTGCTGACACGCAACGGCATCGACCCGGCCACGGTGGAAGATTGCATCGTCGGCGCGGGCTCCAACGAGGGCGCCCAGGGCTACAACATCGGGCGCAACGTCGCGGTGCTGTCGCAACTGGGCACCGGCACGGCGGGGATGACTCTCAACCGTTTCTGTTCCTCGGGCTTGCAGGCGATTGCCATCGCGGCCAACCAGATCGCCTCGGGCTGCAGCGATATCATTGTCGCCGGCGGTGTCGAGTCCATCAGCCTGACCATGAAAAGCGTCAACACCGACAACCTGATCAACCCGTTGCTCAAAGCGCAGGTGCCGGGCCTCTATTTTCCCATGGGCCAGACCGCCGAAATCGTTGCGCGCCGCTATCACGTCAGCCGCGAGGACCAGGACCGGTATGCCCTGCAAAGCCAGCAGCGCACCGCCCAGGCCCAGGCCGATGGCTTGTTCAACGATGAAATCGTGCCGATGGCGGTCAAGTACGCTGTCGAGGACAAGAACAGCGGCGCCGTGCAGGTGCTCGACGGTGTGGTCGAGCGCGACGACTGCAACCGCCCCGACACCACCCTGGCCAGTCTCCAGGGCTTGAAGCCGGTGTTTGCCGAAGACGGCTCGGTGACCGCGGGTAACTCTTCGCAATTGTCCGACGGCGCCTCGATGACCCTGGTGATGAGCCTGGAAAAAGCCCTGGCCCTGGGGCTCAAGCCCAAGGCGTTTTTCCGTGGCTTTGCCGTGGCTGGCTGCGAGCCCGACGAGATGGGCATCGGCCCGGTGTTCTCGGTGCCCAAGTTGCTCAAGGCCAAGGGCTTGCAGGTGGCGGATATCGACCTGTGGGAACTCAACGAGGCGTTCGCCTCCCAGTGCCTGTATGCGCGCGACCGCCTGGAAATCGACAATGCCAAATACAACGTCAACGGCGGCTCGATCTCCATCGGCCACCCGTTCGGCATGACCGGCTCGCGGCAAGTCGGGCACCTGGTGCGTGAGTTGCAGCGGCGTAATCTGCGTTACGGCATCGTCACTATGTGCGTGGGCGGCGGCATGGGGGCGACCGGGCTGTTCGAAGCTGTGCGCTGAGCCCACTGTGGGGGCAGGCCGGCTCCCGCACTTGCACAGTGCCGTATCCCAATCCGCGTACTTGCCCCTAGAATGCCGGTTCCACTTCCTCTGGCTTCTGGGGCACTCATGCACATCTCTTCCGGCCGCTGGGTCTATGGCTTTTGCTTGACCCTGCTGGCCGCGCTGCTCTGGGGCATTCTTCCGGTCAAACTCAAACAAGTGTTGCAGGTGATGGACCCGATCACCGTCACCTGGTTTCGCCTGACGGTCGCCGGCAGTTGCCTGTTCGTCTACCTCGCCGCCGTCAAGCGCTTGCCCAGCCTGCGCGTGCTCGGGCCGCGTCGCGGTTGGCTGGTGGCGATGGCCGTGTGTGGGCTGGTGGGCAACTACGTGCTGTACCTGGTGGGTCTGAACATGCTCAGCCCCGGTACGGCGCAACTGGTGGTGCAGATGGGGCCGATCTTCCTGATGGTCGCCAGCGTGTTTGTGTTTAAAGAGCGCTTCAGCCTGGGCCAGGTGTTGGGCCTGGTGGTGCTGGTCATCGGCTTTGGCCTGTTCTTCAACCAGCGTCTGGTGGAGTTGCTGACGTCCCTGGGCAGCTACACCGCCGGGGTACTGACGGTCCTGCTCGCCACTACTATCTGGGTGTTCTACGCCTTGGGCCAGAAGCAATTGCTGACGGTGTGGAATTCGCTGCAGGTGATGATGGTGATCTACCTGTCGTGCGCGGTGTTGCTCACGCCTTGGGCGCATCCGCTGGAGGCCCTGCAACTGAGTCCGCTGCAAGGCTGGCTGCTGCTGGCGTGCTGCATGAACACGCTGGTGGCCTACGGCGCATTTGCCGAGGCCCTGGCCCATTGGGAAGCCTCGCGGGTGAGTGCGACCCTGGCGCTGACGCCCTTGGTGACGTTTGTGGCGGTGGCCCTGGCGGCGTGGTGGTGGCCGGATTTTGTGCAGGCTGAAGAGATCAATGCGCTGGGGTATGTGGGGGCGTTGGTGGTGGTGTTGGGGTCGGCGACCGTGGCGTTGGCGCCGTCGTTGTTTGCGGGGCTCAAGGCGCGGCGGGCGCGGTTGGTGTCTTGATTGGCCCAGGTGTTTTTATCGGGTGTACGCGGGCCTAAGTGTGGGAGGGGGGTTGCTTGCGATGGCGACCTGACAGCCGATACATATCCAACAGGTTCACCTCGTTCCAAATGTGGGAGGGGGCTTGCCCCCGATGGCGGCCTCTGGGCCGACCATGTTCTTTCGGTTGACCGGGTACATATCCGTTCCTGCGGTAATGGCCGCTATGGGTTCCGCCCTTACGGCGGCTCACTTTTGAAAAGCGCAAAAGTAAGCAAAACGCTCTTGCCCCACCACTCGGCACCTCGCTTAGGCTCGGTGTGCCCGAACGCAGGCTTGAATCCGTGGGCCGCCGTCATGGGCCATCCATGGCCCAGGACGGCTAACCCGGCGTCCTGCCGGGTTACCCACGGATTCAAGCCTGCGTTCGGCCAGCGTGGTTTTACGGGGCGCCTAAGATCAAGATCAAAAGCAGATCAAGATCAAGATCAAGATCAAGATCAAAGCAAAAGCACGCGCTATGCGCTTATTGTCCGGCCTCCAGCATGTTTTCCGGGCGTACCCATTGGTCGAACTGTTCGTCGGTGAGGTAGCCCAGGGCCAGCGCGGCTTCCCTCAGGGTCAGGCCTTCGGCGTAAGCCTTTTTGGCGATCTGCGCCGATTTGTCGTAGCCGATGTGTGGGTTGAGCGCGGTCACCAGCATCAGCCCGCGTTCCAGGTGCGCGGCCATTTGTTCGGCGTCGGGCTCGAGGCCGGTGATGCAGTGTTCCTGGAAGTTGTTGCAGCCGTCGGCCAGCAAGCGGATCGATTCCAGCAGGTTGTGGATGATCACCGGTTTGTACACGTTCAACTGCAAATGCCCCTGGCTGGCGGCAATGCCGATGGTCACGTCGTTGCCCAGGACCTGGCAGGCGAGCATCGACAGCGCTTCGCACTGGGTCGGGTTGACCTTGCCGGGCATGATCGAGCTGCCCGGTTCGTTGGCCGGCAGTTTGACTTCCGCCAGCCCGGCGCGCGGGCCGGAGCAGAGCAGGCGCAGGTCGTTGGCGATTTTCATCAGGGCCACGGCCAGGGTTTTCAGGGCGCCGTGCAGAGTTACCAGCGGTTCGTGGCCGGAGAGGGCGGCGAATTTGTTGGGTGCGGTCACGAACGGCAAACCCGACAAGGCTGCCAGCTCGGCGGCAATCGCCTCGCCAAAGCCGTGGGGCGAATTGAGCCCGGTGCCGACGGCGGTGCCGCCCTGGGCCAGCTCGCACACCTGGGGTAGGGCACTGCGGATCGCGCGTTCGGCGTAATCGAGCTGGGCGATGAACGCCGAGAGTTCCTGGCCAAAGGTGATCGGTGTGGCATCCATCATGTGGGTGCGACCGGTCTTCACCAGCTTCATATGCCGCGCCGACAATTCCGCCAGCCCGCCGGACAGGTGCGTGATCGCCGGCAGCAGTCGCTGGTTGACCGCCTGCACCGCCGCGATGTTCATCGCGGTGGGGAAGCAGTCGTTGGAACTCTGGGAGCGGTTCACATGGTCGTTCGGATGCACCGGGCTCTTGCCGCCGCGCGTCTTGCCCGACAGCTCGTTGGCACGCCCGGCGATCACTTCGTTGGCGTTCATGTTGCTCTGGGTGCCGCTGCCGGTCTGCCACACCACCAGCGGGAACTGGTCGTCATGCTGGCCGTCGAGCACTTCGTCGGCGGCCTGTTCGATCAGGCGTGCGATGTCGGCGGGCAGGTCGCCGTTGCGGCTGTTGACCCGGGCGGCGGCTTTCTTGATCAGGGCCAGGGCGTGCAAGACCGCCAGGGGCATGCGCTGCTCACCGATGGCGAAGTTCACCAGCGAGCGTTGGGTCTGCGCGCCCCAGTAAGCGTCATCCGGGACTTGGACTTCTCCCAGGCTGTCGGTTTCGATACGGCTCATCGGGCACACTCCTTCAGGTTCGTTTGCGCAGTTTAGGCCGTGATCGGCCCTGGGGGTTCCATAAAAGCCTTTTCATCGGATTCATCCACCGCAAATCCATGCCTGACAAGGGGTGGGGTTGAGCCATGGCGTTTTTTAGGCGCAGAATGGGCGCCCTTGGGGTCTTACCTCGCCTGCTAGAAAAGGAAACTCGATGACTCGTCTTCGTGCCATCTGTACCGCGGTTGCTCTGGTTTGCGCCAGCGGCCAGGTTTTTGCCGATACCGCCAGCCACAACGCCAGTGCCGAAGCCTTCCTTACCCTGGCCCACGCTGACAAGCTGGGGACCCCGGTGTACATGCAAGTGCAGCAAATGTTCGCCCAGCGTTTCGAACAGACCAAAGCGCCTGCCGCCAAGCAGTCCGTACTGGACAGCTACCAGGCCAAGGCCAACGCCGCCCTGGACCAGGCCATCGGCTGGCCAAAACTGAAACCGGACATGGTCAAGCTCTACACCACCAACTTCAGCGAATCCGAACTCAAGGATCTGGTTGCCTTCTACCAGTCGCCGCTGGGCAAGAAAGTCCTTGAAAAAATGCCGCAACTGACCCAGCAATCGGCCCAGATGACCCAGGCCAAGCTGGAAAGCGCCGTGCCGGTGGTGAACAAGCTGTTGGAAGACATGACCAACGAGCTGACACCTAAAGCCGCCGCACCGGCCAAGAAGAAGTAAGCAGGAATGACCATGCAACAGCGTATCGAAACGGCGCTTGCCGCCCTGGGCCCGGACCACCTGAGCGTGCTGGACGAAAGCCACATGCACAGCCGTGGGTTGCAGACCCACTTCAAGGCCGTGCTGGTCAGCCAGCAGTTCGAAGGGCTTAACCGCGTCAAGCGCCACCAGAAGGTCTACGCCACCCTGGGTGACCTGATGAGCGAGTTTCATGCGCTGGCGCTGCATACCTATACGCCTGAGGAATGGGCGAAAACCGACGCAGCCCCGGCCTCGCCGACCTGCGCTGGCGGCCATTGACGGGTTGATGTTGAATCTACTGTAGGAGCGAGCTTGCTCGCGAAAAAACTCAGAGCGCCGCTGGGCGTCAGGTTATCCGTGTCATCGTTCACGACCTTCGCGAGCAAGCTCGCTCCTACAGTTAACGGTTCATCCCTGATAGAATCCGCAACGCGCCGCTTAGCCGGCGCGTTTTTTTTGCATCCGGTTCACCCCTTACGAGGGTAGCCACCTGGAGAGAACACCCATGACTCAACCGATTGTCGTGGCGGCACTGTATAAGTTCGTCACCCTCGAAGATTACGTCGCCCTGCGCGAGCCCCTGCTGCAGGCGATGGTCGACAACGGCATCAAAGGCACCTTGCTGATCGCCGAAGAAGGCATCAACGGCACCGTTTCCGGCAGCCGCGAAGGCATTGATGGCTTGATGGCCTGGCTGAAGAACGACCCGCGCATGGTCGATATCGACCACAAAGAGTCGTACTGCGACGAGCAGCCGTTCTATCGCACCAAGGTCAAGCTCAAGAAAGAGATCGTGACCCTGGGCGTCGAAGGCGTCGACCCGAACAAAAAAGTCGGTACCTATGTCGAGCCGCAGGACTGGAACGCGCTGATCAGCGACCCGCAAGTGCTGTTGATCGATACGCGTAACGACTATGAAGTGTCCATCGGCACCTTTGAAGGCGCGATCGACCCGAAAACCACCAGTTTTCGCGAATTTCCCGACTACATCAAAGCCAACTTCGACCCGGCCAAGCACAAGAAAGTCGCCATGTTCTGCACCGGCGGCATTCGTTGCGAGAAGGCCTCCAGCTATATGCTCAGCGAAGGCTTCGATGAGGTTTACCACCTCAAGGGCGGCATCCTGAAGTACCTCGAAGAGGTGCCGCAGGCCGAGACCAAATGGCAGGGCGACTGCTTTGTGTTCGACAACCGCGTCACTGTGCGCCACGACTTGAGCGAAGGCGACTACGATCAATGTCATGCCTGTCGCACACCGGTTAGTGTGGAAGACCGCGCATCCGAGCACTACGTGGCGGGCATCAGTTGCCCGCATTGCTGGGATAAGCTGCCGGAGAAAACCCGTCGCAGCGCGATCGACCGGCAAAAGCAGATTGAATTGGCCAAGGCTCGCAATATGCCGCACCCGATTGGCTACAACTACAAGCAAACCCCTTCCGAGGCCTGAACCATGTCCGCGCGCCTGCTCTACATAATGGACCCGATGTGTTCCTGGTGCTGGGGCTTTGCTCCGGTGGCCGAGGCGTTGGTCGAGCAGGCCCAGGCGGCCGGCGTGGAGTTGCACCTGGTGGTGGGCGGCTTGCGCACCGGCAGCGGCGCGGCGCTGGACCCGTCGACCCGGCGCTATATCCTGGAACACTGGCAGGCGGTCACCGACGCCACCGGGCAGACGTTCAAGCATGAAGGCGCGCTGCCCGACGGTTTTGTCTACGACACTGAGCCGGCGTGCCGCGCCATCGTCACCGCGCGCAGCCTGGCGCCGGATTGCGCGTGGAAGCTGCTGGGGCTGATCCAGCATGCGTTTTATGTCGAGGGGCGCGACGTGACCCTCGCCAGTATTCTGGTGGAGCTGGCGGAAAAAGCCGGCATACCGCGTATCGAGTTCGCCGGGGCGTTTGACCGCGCTGAGCAGCACGCCGCCACCGCCGCCGATTTCACCTGGGTGCAGGATTTGGGGATCGCCGGTTTTCCGACGTTGCTGGCCGAGCGCAATGGCCAGTTGGCCTTGCTGACCAATGGCTACCAGCCGCTGTCCGAGTTGTCGCCGCTGCTCGGCCGTTGGCTGGAGCGAGCCGCCTGTGCCTGATCAGCCTGACACAGAGCCCTCCCACCGCGTCGATCGACTGACCTGGGCGGAAATCCGCCGCCTGGCTTTGCGTCACAAGAAATCCCTGTGGATCGCCAATGGTGTCGCCGTACTGGCGACCCTGTGCAGCGTGCCCATCCCCCTGTTGTTGCCCTTGCTGGTCGACGAAGTACTGCTGGGCCATGGCGATGCCGCGCTCAAGGTAATGAACCACGCGCTGCCCCTGGGCTGGCAGAAAGCCGCCGGTTATATCGGCCTGATGCTGCTGGTGACGCTGGCCCTGCGCTGTGGTGCGCTGGTGTTCAACGTGGTGCAGGCGCGCTTGTTTGCGCGGCTGGCCAAGGACATCGTCTACCGCATCCGCGTGCGCCTGATCGAGCGGCTCAAGCGTATTTCCCTCGGCGAGTACGAAAGCCTCGGCAGCGGCACCGTCACCACGCACCTGGTCACCGACCTGGACACGCTGGACAAATTCGTCGGCGAAACCCTCAGCCGTTTCCTGGTGGCCATGCTGACCCTGGTCGGCACCTCGGCGATTCTGGTGTGGATGCACTGGCAACTGGCGCTGCTGATCCTGCTGTTCAACCCGCTGGTGATCTATGCCACGGTGCAGTTGGGCAAGCGCGTCAAACACCTGAAAAAACTGGAAAACGACAGCACCTCGCGCTTCACCCAGGCGTTGACCGAAACCCTCGACGCCATCCAGGAAGTGCGTGCCGGCAATCGCCAGGGCTTTTTCCTCGGGCGCCTCGGCCAGCGCGCCCAGGAAGTGCGTGACTATGCTATCCACTCCCAATGGAAAACCGACGCCTCCAGCCGCGCCAGCGGTTTGCTGTTCCAGTTCGGCATCGATATTTTTCGCGCGGCGGCCATGCTCACCGTGCTGTTTTCCGACCTGTCCATTGGCCAGATGCTCGCCGTGTTCAGCTACCTGTGGTTCATGATCGGCCCGGTGGAGCAGTTGTTGAACCTGCAATATGCCTACTACGCGGCGGGCGGGGCGCTGACGCGGATCAACGAGCTGCTCGCCCGTGCCGATGAGCCGCAATATGTCGGCGGCGCAGACCCGTTCACTGGGCGCGAAACGGTCGGCATCGACGTGCGTGGCCTGACGTTCGGCTATGGCGAAGAGCGGGTGCTCGACCAGTTGAACCTCAGCATCGAACCTGGTGAGAAGGTCGCGATTGTCGGCGCCAGCGGCGGCGGTAAAAGTACCCTGGTGCAGCTGCTGCTGGGGCTGTACACACCGCAGGCCGGCAGTATTCGTTTCGGTGGTGCAACCCAGCAGGAAATCGGCCTGGAGACCATCCGCGAGCACGTCGCGGTGGTGCTGCAACACCCTGCGCTGTTCAACGATACCGTGCGTGCCAACCTGACCATGGGCCGCAACCGCAGTGACCAGGCGTGTTGGCAGGCCCTGGAAATCGCCCAGTTGGAGGCGACCGTCAAGGCGTTGCCCCTGGGCCTGGACAGTGTGGTGGGGCGCTCTGGCGTGCGCTTTTCCGGCGGCCAGCGCCAACGCCTGGCGATTGCGCGCATGGTCTTGGCCGAGCCGAAGGTGGTGATCCTGGATGAGGCAACCTCGGCCCTGGACGCCGCCACCGAGTACAACCTGCACCAGGCGTTGGCGCGGTTTCTCAGTGGGCGGACTACACTGATCATTGCCCATCGGCTTTCGGCGGTGAAACAAGCTGATCGGGTGCTGGTGTTCGACGGTGGGCATATCGCCGAGGACGGCGACCATCAGCAACTGATCGCGGAGGGTGGTTTGTACGCCAAACTTTACGGGCACTTGCAACAAGTGCGTTGATTTAGCCTACGCTGTGCTATTAGGAGCGGATGTTCGCGTGCGTATTCAGCTGTGCATGTGCAAGGGACTTCATGAAGCAGAAGCGGACTCTCGGAACGCCAAGGTTGTTGGGCATTGTCTGGCCCTTTATTGCCGTCGTATTGTTCCAGGCATTATTAGGCTGTGTCAGTCTGTATGTGCTTTCAGCGGTGCGCGTCTATGTGGGCGGCGAAAGCCTGTGGTCCAAGGGCCAGAAAGACGCCATCTACTATCTGACGCTGTACGCCGATAATCGCGACGAAGCCACCTACCTCAAATACCAGCAAGCCATTGCCGTGCCCCAGGGCGGGCATGAACTGCGTGTCGCCCTGGACCGTCCCGCCCCCGACCTCAAGGCGGCGCGCGAGGGGATCATCAAGGGTGGCAACCACCCGGACGACGTCTCCAGCGTGATCTGGCTGTACCTCAACTTTCGCCATTTCAGCTACCTGGAAAAAGCCATCGAACTGTGGACCGTGGGCGATGGCTACCTGGTCCAGCTGGATGATCTGGCCCGGTCGATGCACCGGGCGATCACCGCGGGTCAGGTCCATGACGACGATGTGCGGCAATGGAAGGCGCATATCTTTGCCATCAACGACGGCGTGACGCCGGCGGCCAAGGCGTTCAGCGATGCCTTGGGTGAAGGCTCGCGCGTCGTCCTGCGGCTGTTGCTGATCACCAACCTGGCCACGGCCTTGTGCCTGATCGCCCTGGCGCTGCTGCGTACCCACAAGTTGTTGGCGCAGCGGCACGCGTTCGCCGATGCCCTGCAAGTGGAGAAGGAGCGGGCACAGATCACCCTGGAGTCGATCGGCGATGGGGTGATCACCACCGATGTCGATGGCGCCATTGCCTACATGAACCCGGCCGCCGAGGCCCTGACGCGCTGGACGTCGGCCCATGCCCAGGGCCTGCCCCTGGCGGCACTGTTCAACCTGTTGGATGAAAATGCTCAGCCCGATGGTTTTGCGCTGATCGAGCACATCACCAAGGGCCGCTTGAGCGGCGGCAGCGAACACTCCAAAACCATCCAGCGCCTGGACGGCAGCACCGTTTCGGTGACCCTGGTGGGCGCGCCGATCCGCAGCGCCGGCAAAGTCAGCGGCGCGGTGCTGGTGCTGCACGACATGACCCAGGAACGTCAGTACATCGCCAACCTGTCGTGGCAAGCGACCCATGACGCGTTGACCGGCCTGGCCAACCGTCGCGAGTTCGAGTTCCGCCTGGAACAGGTGCTGCAACAGGTCGCGCGTGAGCACAGCGGGCGGCATGCCTTGATGTTCCTCGACCTGGACCAGTTCAAGCTGGTCAACGACACCTGCGGCCATGCGGCAGGCGACGAGCTGTTGCGGCATATCTGCGCACTGCTGCAATCGGATCTGCGTGAAGGTGACACCCTGGCGCGACTGGGGGGCGACGAGTTCGGCATCCTGTTGGAGAACTGCCCGGCGTCGGTGGCGGAAAAAATCGCCGAAAGCCTGCGCCACACGGTGCAGAACCTGCATTTCGTGTGGAAGGGCCGGCCGTTCATGACCACCGTCAGCATTGGCCTGGTGCATATCTCCCAGGTGCCGACCACCCTGGAAACGTCGCTGCGCGCCGCCGACATGGCCTGCTATATGGCCAAGGAAAAGGGCCGCAACCGCGTGCAGGTCTACCACGCGGACGACTCCGAGCTGTCCTTGCGCTTTGGCGAGATGGCCTGGGTGCAGCGCCTGCACATGGCCCTGGAAGAAAACCGCTTTTGCCTGTACTCCCAGGAAATCGCGCCCCTGGGGCCCACCGACGCCGACAATGGGCACATTGAAATCCTCCTGCGCCTGCATGACGAGGCCGGCCGCATCATTCTGCCCGACAGTTTCATTCCGGCCGCCGAACGTTACGGGTTGATGAGTTCCCTGGATCGCTGGGTGGTGGACAACGTGTTCAACCTGATTGCCCGTTGCATGCATGAGCGTCCGGGCCGGCCCATGGCAATGTGTGCGATTAATCTGTCAGGCATAACGATTGGTGATGACGCTTTTCTCGGTTTTTTACGCGAGAAGTTCGCGGCTTACAGTGTTCCGCCAGAAATGATTTGTTTTGAAATAACTGAGACCTGCGCTATTGCCAATTTGGGCAGTGCGATTCGCTTTATTAATGAACTCAAAGCCTTAGGTTGCCATTTCTCACTGGATGACTTCTGCGCCGGAATGTCCTCATTCGCTTATCTGAAACATTTACCTGTAGACTTCCTGAAGATCGATGGAAGTTTCGTAAAGGATATGCTGGACGACCCGATTAACCGCGCCATGGTCGAAGTGATCAACCACATCGGCCACGTCATGGGTAAGCGCACAATTGCTGAGTTTGTTGAAACGCCGCACATCGAACAGGCATTGCTTGAGATTGGTGTGGATTACGCTCAGGGCTATGTGATTGAACGCCCGCAATTGTTTACCTTTGATAGTTTGCAGTGTCGACCTGTGCGGCCGCAGCCTCTGTTATTCAAGGCGCCCGGCACATTCCGCTGAAACATTTGCTGGTCTGTACAATCACACTTAAAAAGGAGCCTTACAGTGATCGACACCTTCAACCGAACCGGCCCGCTTATGGAAGCCTCGAGTTACCCCACCTGGGCTCAGCAATTGATCCAGGACTGTAGCGAGAGCAAGCGCCGAGTTGTCGAACACGAACTGTATCAGCGCATGCGTGATAACACGCTGAGCGCCAAGACCATGCGCCAATACCTGATCGGTGGCTGGCCGGTGGTCGAACAGTTTGCCTTGTATATGGCACAGAACCTCACCAAGACCAAGTTTGCCCGTCATCCTGGCGAGGATATGGCGCGGCGTTGGCTGATGCGCAATATTCGGGTGGAATTGAACCACGCCGATTACTGGCTGCATTGGGCCCGCGCCCACGGCGTCAGCCTCGAAGACCTGCAAGCACAGAACGTACCCCCGGAATTGCATGCACTGAGCCATTGGTGCTGGCACACCAGTTCGGCCGATTCGTTGATCGTTGCGATCGCCGCCACCAACTACGCCATCGAGGGCGCGACGGGGGAGTGGTCCGCGTTGGTGTGCTCCACCGGCGTTTATGCGGCAGCCTTCCCCGAGGAAGACCGCAAGCGCGCGATGAAGTGGCTGAAGATGCATGCCCAGTACGACGATGCCCACCCTTGGGAAGCGCTGGAAATTGTCTGCACCCTGGCCGGTACGAACCCCAGCCGACAACTGCAGGCAGAGCTGCGCCAGGCCGTGTGCAAGAGCTACAACTACATGTACCTGTTCCTGGAAAACTGCATGCGCCTGGAGAAAGACAAACCGGCGGCCGCGCCTGTTCGCGAGCGCCTGGTGCGCGTCGCCAGCGAAGCGTGATGTGAAACGCGTGGCGGGGGGTTACCCCGCCATTGCCAAGCGGTTGCGACCTTCGCGCTTGGCCACATACAAGGCGCTGTCGGCCCGACGCAACAGGCTTTCGGCAGACTCGGCAGGCAACAACGTCGAGCAGCCCAGGCTCACCGTCAGATCGATGCGTATGTCATCCGCCCAATATTCCTGGGCCTGTGTCGCCTGGCGCAGGCGCTCGCCGACGACCGCCGCCGCATCCCGGCCGGTGTTGGAGAGCAGGATCAGGAATTCTTCCCCGCCAAAGCGGAACACCATGTCCACATTGCGCAACTGGCCCTTGATCGACGCAGCCACGGCGCGCAGTACCTTGTCGCCGGCCGCGTGGCCGTGAGTGTCGTTGATGCGTTTGAAGTGATCGATGTCGAGCATCAGCAGGGACAACGGGGTCGAGTGTCGCCGCGCCATGTCGATTTCCCGCTGCAGGGTCTGGTCCATGGCGATGCGGTTGCCGGTTTCGGTCAACGGGTCACGCAGGGCGCTGCGGGTCGCGGCGCGATAGAGCAGGGCGTTACGCATCGGGTAGAGCAGGGTGGCCAGCAGCGATTCGAGTTGACTCAGTTCTTCTTCCATCAAACGTTGGTTGCGACGGAATACCAGCTCGCCCAGATGTTCGCCTTCATGGCTCAAGGCGTAGCTCACCGAATGATGGCCGCGATGGCCGAATTCCAGGCGCAGGTCACTGGCCTGATGGCTGTAGTGCAGAGCGTCCAGGGGCACCAGGCGCTGGATCTCGCGAAAGAACAGACCGAGGATGCATTGCGGTTCCAGGCTGGTCTGCAGTTGCAGGCCCAGTTGTTGGCGCAGTTGAGCGACCGTGGTGGGGCGGTGCGAGAGAGGGGATGACTGACTAAAGCCCAGGCGTTGCAATTTGGCACTGTCGAAGTCAATTGCGTGGAGCTGGGGCGGGTTTTTCATAAGCAGTCGGCCTCTAAGCACTTAGCTGTCTTACAGGCTCGATGAGAGTGGCGAGTGCCAAGCGTCTTACTGTTCCTTCAGTTCCGTAAAACATTGGAAACAGTTTAAACCGCTTTGCCAGGGGTTATAACCCTTGGGCACTGCCACACGTCTTGTCATCGCTTAACCTGCTTGAAAGGGCTAGAGCGAGATTCATGCCACTTTGTTTTATTTTGAATAAAATCCTTATAAATCAAAGGCTGTTTATGGGGGCAAAAACAGCCATGGCGAAAGGATGTCAGTTATTTGGCAGGTGACGGCGGTTTTACCCGCCGTACTGAACCAGCGTGGTGGCGTCGATCTGCTCGATCGACGTCACGCCGGTCAGCGTCATGGCCACACGCATTTCCTTGGCGAAGATATCCAACAGGTTTTCCACCCCGTGCTGGCCATCGGCGGCCAACGCATAGGCGGTCGAACGTCCCAACAGGCATGCCTTGGCGCCCAGGGCGAGCATGCGTACCACGTCGAGCCCGGAGCGGATGCCGGAGTCCACCAGCACCGTCAGGTCATCGCCGACTGCCTGGGCAATGGGCGGCAGTGCCTTGGCGGTGGAGAGCACGCCGTCCAACTGGCGGCCGCCATGGTTGGAGACCACGATGCCATCGGCGCCGAAGCTCACTGCGTCCTTAGCGTCCTGCGGGTCGAGGATGCCCTTGATGATCATCGGGCCTTTCCAGAACTCGCGTATCCACTCCAAGTCTTTCCAACTGATCGACGGGTCGAAGTTGTTGGCCAGCCAACCGACGTAATCTTCGAGGGTGGTGGGCTTGCCCAGGTACTTGGAGATATTGCCCAGGTCGTGCGGGCGGCCCAGCACGCCAACATCCCAGGCCCATTGTGGCTTGGTGACGGCCTGCAGCATCCGGCGCGCCGAGGCATACGGCCCGGACATGCCCGAGTGTGCATCACGATAACGCGCGCCCGGCGTCGGCATATCGACGGTGAACACCAGCGTCGTCACCCCGGCGGCCTGCGCCCGTTCCAGCGCGTTACGCATAAAGCCGCGGTCCTTGAGCACATAGAGCTGGAACCAGATCGACTGCGCGCTTTGCGACGCCACTTCCTCGATCGAACACACCGACACCGTCGACAGACAGAAGGGAATCCCCTTGTTGGCCGCCGCCTTGGCCGCCTGCACCTCGCCGCGCCGTGCGTACATACCGGTCAAGCCAACGGGGCTGAGGATGATCGGCATGGCATGTTCCTGACCGAACAGCGTGGTCTTCAAGCTCAGGCTATCCACGTTGCGCAGAATGCGTTGGCGCAGGCTGATCTCGGCCAGGTCCGAACTGTTGGCACGCATCGTGTGTTCGGCGTAGGCGCCACCGTCGATGTAGTCGAACAGGAAGCGCGGCAGCTTGCGCTTGGCGGCGGCACGGTAATCGGATGCCGACGAAATGATCATGAGCAGTGACTCCACAGGGCAAAGGGGGGTTACGGTAAGCAAACTTCTGGCATGATAAAAACAACTTTTATCGCTAGTGCCCAGTCGCAAAAGGAATACCGATGAACCTGAGAACACTGCGTGTCTTCGTTGAGGTGGTGCGCCAGGGCGGGTTTTCCCAGGCGGCGCAGGTGGTGTCGCTGACCCAGTCGACGGTGAGCAAGGCCGTCAAGACCCTGGAGGAAGAACTGGGCGCGCCGCTGCTTAATCGTCTTGGACACAAGAACGAACTTACCGCCGCAGGCGAAATTGCCTACCGTCGCGCCCTGGTGCTGCTCGCCGAACGCAGCGATCTGGTCGCCGAGATCAACGACCTGCGCGACCTCAAGCGCGGCGTGCTGCGCATCGGCCTGCCGCCGGTGGGATGCGGCGTGTTGTTCGCGTCTATGTTCGCCACCTACCGCAACCGCTACCCGGACATCGATATCGAACTCACCGAGCACGGCAGCAAAAAACTGCATGAATGCCTGGAAGCCGGGGAGGTCGACCTGGCGGCCCTGTTGCTGCCGGTAGACGATGGCTTCGACTACCAGCCCGTGCGCAATGAGCCGCTGATGGCCGTGCTGCCCATGAGCCATGCGCTCGCGCGGCGCAAGCGCATCGACTTCACCGACCTCGCGGATTCACCGTTCATTCTGTTCGAAGCCGGTTTTGCCCTGAACGCATTAATCCTCGCCGCCTGTGAACGCAAGGGCGTGACGCCCCGCGTCACCGCCCGTAGTGGGCAGATCGACTTCATCGTCGACCTGGTGGCGGCAGGGCTGGGCGTCGCCTTCCTGCCACGCATGCTCGCGCACAAGCACCAGCACGCCGGCATCGCCCTGATCCCCTTGGACGAACCCCACACCGACTGGCACATCGCCCTGGCCTGGCGCGCCAGCGCCCACCTGCCACCTGCAGCGCGCGCCTGGCTGGACCTGGCCAAGGAAATGACCCACGCAGGGTAAAAGCCGAACGGGTTATCCGATTGCGTTCGACAATGCCAGGTAGTGCTTGACTTGTCCTTTTTAATCAGTAACATACGGTGAATTCCGCGATAGCTCAGTTGGTAGAGCAAATGACTGTTAATCATTGGGTCCCTGGTTCGAGTCCAGGTCGTGGAGCCAGACAAGGTTCCAGAGAAGGCTTCCAAAATCTCTGAACCACCCGAAAAACCCGCCTTCTGGCGGGTTTTTTCGTTTTGGCGTTCCGTCGGATTCCGGTGGGTACCAGCCGTTTTAAGGGTAGAGTTTGGGATAAAGGTCAGTTCGATAATAGGGAGTACCCTTATGTCGCGCACCACTGCTCCACTCTCCGATTCCGCTTGCCGTTCGGCCAAGCCCACAGACCGCGCCTACAAGCTTTTCGACGGCGACGGCCTTTACCTTCTCGTCCAACCCAATGGCCGCAAAGGCTGGCGTCTCAGATACGTTAAACCTGATGGCCGGGAAGGACTGACCTCATTCGGCAACTATCCCATCGTTAGCCTCGCAGATGCGCGCCGCAAGCGCTTGGAGGTCAAGCGAATGCTGGCGGATGGCATTGATCCCATAGGAGCCAAGAACCAAGCCAAGACGCAAGCCCTGATCAAAGGCCGCACCTTTGAAAGCGTTGCCCTCGGCTGGCACACGGAAATGTCAGCCAAGTGGGCACCAGACTATTCCAAGACAGTGATGAGCCGCCTCAAAACCCATCTCTTCCCGCTAATCGGCGCCCGCGCCATTGTCGACCTAGACACCCACGACCTTATGCAGCCCTTGGAAGCGATCAAGAAGCGCGGAACGATAGACATTGCTTTAAGGGTACAAAACTACCTGCAGAGCATCATGCGCGAAGCAAAGCGCCTCCGGCTTATCACCGTGAACCCTGCGTATGACCTCGTAGGCTCGATCAAAGCCTCGCGAGTCGTCCACCGCCCCGCTTTATCCTTATCGCGCTTGCCTGAATTGCAGGAACGGATCGACACCTATAAAGGCCGCGCACTTACCCGGCTGACGGTCTTACTCTCGCTGCACGTGTTTGTACGCTCCAGCGAGCTGCGCTTCGCCCGCTGGAGCGAGTTCGACCTCAAGCGTGGCGTCTGGGAAATACCCGACACGCGACCAGCGTTGGAAGGCGTACCCTTTTCCACAAGGGGTACGAAGATGGCCGGGGACATCCACCTTGTACCCTTATCACCGCAAGCGGTCGCCCTACTCGAGCAGATCCACGCAATCACAGGCAAATTTGACTTGGTGTTCGCAGGCGATACCAAGTCTTGGAAACCGATGTCCGAAAACACTGTGAACAGCGCGCTTCGGAAGATGGGTTACGACACCAAAACTGAGATCTGCGGCCATGGCTTTCGTTCGATGGCCTGCAGCGCACTGATCGAGTCGGGTTTGTGGACGGATACAGCCATCGAGCGGCAGATGAGCCACAAGGAGCGCAACAACGTCCGAGCGGCCTACATCCACAAGGCCGAGTTCATCGAGGAGCGCAGGCTGATCATGAACTGGTGGAGTCGCTACCTTGAGGCTAATCAGCAGGAGCATGTCAGCCCACGCGAATTCGCCAATCAGACGGGTGTGAACGTCACTCGACTAAAAGCAAAACATGGCGCAACCGAGTAAGCGATCGGTCTTCATATCTCGGTGATCCGCTTGTCCACGCAGGTCCATCCAAAGAGGGCTGCAAAGCCGCCCTCTTTGGATGGACCTCACTTAAAAAATCTTAAAACTCCCGCAATCGTCTTTTGGAAACCACGAACTTCCATAGACGGCTAATGTCATTTTCAGCCGCAGAGTTCTCGGAAAATCGAGCCTTGACCCTGTCTATCCGTGGGCGTAGAAAAGATCGTACAAGTGCTGTCGTTGACAGCAACCCAGGTAGCCAGAACCTTTGAGGCTACGCCACTCAGTGGTGGTTCTCCCCCAAGTGCGATTAGCGTCCGGCGGCTCGCACAGTCACAGCGATGTGATGGATGCCTACTTCTACCAGAGTGCCCACTGCGGCAACTCATACCTCTACATTCCTGCCCTGCAGCAACCTATCCGCTTGGCCATTTCACTGCGCCAACCTGCGTTCGTCTCTTACTTCCTGGAAGAGACGAACGCTCCTACCGCTGCTGCAGCCCAACTCGTACAAGGCTTTGCGGCATTCCCCCTCGTGACAATCGGCGTGACAAACACCGAAGTCACCAGCAACAGCGATGCAGATGATGGTGCCGCAGCCCACGGAATGGACTGCACCTGACTGACAGTCAGGCATGCCCCGGTCATCGCATCACTGCCTTCACCCGACTCAGGATCTCGCGGCGCTTGGTCTCGTCAGTCAGTGCAGCCTCCACCCGCCCACTTCTTCGGAAGTGCTCAGGAGGCCAGATCATGAGATGCCCATGCTCCCGGTCGTAAGGAGCCGCCAGTCCCGCGTTAGTGGACAACCCTCACAGGTCGCAGGGGCCTTGATCCCTGATAACACTCAACTTCCGTGGCGGGATGACGTGGGGAAGGTTTTAAGGGTTTGGCTTCGAGAGGAGTTTGATCATGGCATTGGTCGGTAGACGGGATGGGCGCAATTTCGGCTATGGCCGGCAGCTGAGCTATGCCGGGCCGCAGGCACTGCGTGATCTTTTTGGCGGCGGTCATTATGGCACGGTCAAAGCGCACAGTGATCGGTGGCAGGCGTTTGTACGCTGGTGTCGGTCGGAGGATGGTCCCGGGTTTAACGATGCGCGAAAAATTGATCGGCAGACCTTGCTAAACTACGCCGGACATCTGCGGCAGCAAGTTGAACAAGGGGCTATCTGCATCGCCACCGCGCAAAATCGGTTGTCCAGCGTGAACCGAACCATGGCCGCGCTTCGCGGTGATCAGTATGTGAAGGTGCCGAGTCCGAGCAAGGCCCTGGGAATGCGGCGCACCAGTGTTCGTCGTTCGGTGCCGCAAGGCCAAGACCGCGAACACGTGAAGCGGATCGTCGACGTGCTCTGCGAACACCAAATGCCGCGCGCCGCGGCCATCGCTCAGTTGGCGCGAGCAACCGGTATGCGCTTGCGCGAGACCATCTTGGCCGACCTTCCGCGCCTCAAACGTGAGGCCGAACAATACGGAAAAATCAACATCCAGAATGGCACTAAGGGTGGCCGTTCAGGTGCGTCGGCACCCCGCTGGATCACAGTAGATGATCATATTCGTGATGCGCTGAGATTTGCCGAACAGGTCTCGCCTGGCGGTAGCCACAACCTGCTTGCACAAAACGAGAGCTACCTCGATTTTCAACGGGAAATCGTCCGCCCTGCCCGGGACATCCTCCATCAGCACAACCTCAATGGCTTCCACGAATTACGGGCGGCCTATGCGTGCGAACGCTATGAGCAGATCACCCATTACCTAGCGCCCATCAACGGTGGCAGGTGCAGGCACCTCGA
Organism: Pseudomonas sp. Pse79; assembly: GCF_024519615.1. Classification (NCBI taxonomy): domain Bacteria; kingdom Pseudomonadati; phylum Pseudomonadota; class Gammaproteobacteria; order Pseudomonadales; family Pseudomonadaceae; genus Pseudomonas; species Pseudomonas sp. Pse79. Next base: position 50,671 of record NZ_JALJRR010000026.1, on the reverse strand, counting down.
TCCGCGCCTTGATCGAGAGGCACGTTTACAAATCAGCTATGAGCTGGGGCACGGCCGCATCGGCGTGGTATCGGCGTATATTGGTGGTCGAGCATGAGCACGGCATTCGATATGGAACTCTTCCTGGCGAGCGTCTTGACTGGGTCACATACCACACGCCAACGCCACCTGCGTCAGGCGAAGACTATCCAAACAGCAGTCGCTGAGCGCTGGCAACGCGACAATCCATGGACTTGGCAGAGAAAACACCTTGCGTGGTTTTTGACTCACCACCTAAACCAGCGCACTGAATCGACGCGCTATTACTATTTGCTGACCATGCAATTACTCACTTATCGCCTAGGAAAATCCTGGCAGTTCAACCGCTAGGCGAAGGTCATAAATCACCAAAAGCAGACATTTTCGATCTGCCGCCGATCGCTATACGAATGGAAAACTCAGCGTTCATGCCGCAGCGCATCAACCACGACGCCGAACGCTGACGACTGCTCACGCCGGTTGGGGTAGTAGAGATGGTAGCCAGGAAATGGCTGACACCAATCCTCCATCACCCGAACCAACGCTCCCTCGGCAATTTCCTTCGCTACCATGTCTTCCGGCAAAAAAGCCAAACCACAGCCAGCTACCGCCGCGCGCAAAATCGGCACGCTGCTATTGAATGTCCATTGACCTTCGACACGTGCTTTGAGCTCGTGGCCGCCCTTTTCAAAGTCCCATTGCAGCAGGCTACCGTGGGTTGGCAAGCGCAGGTTGATGCAGTTGTGTGCCGCTAAATCTGCAGGGGCTTCAGGTGGGGTGTACTTGCGGAAGTATTCGGGTGATGCCACTACCGCCATGTGCAGCCGAGGGCCGATAGGTACGGCGATCATATCCTTTGCCACTTGGTCGCCCAGTCGTACGCCAGCATCGTAGCGCTGGGCGACGATGTCGGAGAGGGCGTAGTCCACGGTGATTTCCACGTGGATATCCGGATAGCCAGGAAGCACCTTCAACAGCTTTGGCCAGAGAATGTTGTTGGCTGCATGTTCGGACGCTGAAATGCGTACGGTGCCCGACGGGGTATCGCGAAACTCGCTGACTGCCGCCAATTCCAATTCGATCTCTTCGAACCGTGGAGCCATGGACTTGTACAAGCGCAAACCTGCTTCAGTGGGCGATACACTGCGCGTTGTCCGAGTCAGCAGGCGCACACCAAGGCGCGATTCAAGGGCGCGCATGGTGTGGCTAATTGCAGATTGCGAAACGCCTAGCTGAGCAGCAGCGCGGGTAAAGCTGCCTTCGCGAGCGATGATCACGAAGGCTTGCAGATCGTTGAGATTGGCGCGGGACATTGATGAGGACCCTTCATAAAGGTGCGCTGAATTGTCCTATCTAACCATGTCTCGAGTGCTTCGAGACAGTTGCAATCCTCTCAACATGTATCAATGGTTACTTCGCGAGGGTTCTTGCGTAAAACGGCGTGAGTTTGCTCAGTGCGGCGTCGACGTATTTGGGTACCCAGTAGGTTTCGATATGGGTTGCGCCTTCAATCTTGAAGAACTCTTTGTCCTTGGTGCCAGTGGCTTTGGCGAATGCATCCTCAGTCATGTACAGGCTATCGGCCTTGGTGCCGGCGATCATCAACAATGGTTGGCCAATCAGTTCGATTTGGTTGGTAGCGTCGAAGCGCATCAGGTCGAGCAAGCTGCTGGTGGTGTACTTGAAGGTCGAGTTCGGGTGCGCGTGGGTTTTCCAGTAGTACTCGTAACCTTGGCGGTAGAGATCAAACGGCAATTTGGCAATCTGCTCATCGGTCAGGTTGGCATCGCCCGAGTAACGAACCTCGCCACCGGCAGCTTCCAGGGCGCGTGCCTCAGACGCTTGCTTGAGGCGATCCTGTATGGTGTCCAGTTGGGAGTCGACGTAGCCGTTACGGCGCACACGGCCTGAGTTGAACATGCTGATTGTGGCAATCGATTTGAAGCGCTTGTCGGTCTCGGCAGCGGCCAGGGAGTAACCGCCCCCGCCGCAGATGCCGAGCAGGCCCAGACGCTGAGCATCAACTCCGGCGTACTGGGTAATGAAGTCCGCCATGCCGTGGATATCTTCGATACGGTTGGCTGGTTTGTCGACGCTGCGCGGTTGGCCGCCGCTGCCACCTTGATAGGCCGCATCGGCGGTAATAGTGATGTAGCCCTGTTCGGCCAGGCGCTGCGCGTACAGCCCCGCGACTTGCTCTTTCACACCGCCGTTAGGGTGCGCCACCACAACGGTGGGGTAGGCCTTTTTCGGGTCGTAGCTGGCCGGGGTGTAAACGTTGGCGACGATGTCCAGGCCGTTGAGCTTGTAGGTCACCGGATGGATGTTGACCTTGCCCGGCTCATTCTTGGTAATCGCACCGTCATAGACCAGCGTGAACGGGTTCTTCTTGTAGTCAGCCGCCATGCTCTTGCCGGCCGAAATGCCGATCATCGCGGCCATAAAAGTGGCTTTGAGAACAGTGTTTCTCATACGATTTCTCCAAACGATTGAAGTGTGAAGTAGCAGGTTTTTTTCTGATTCGGCAGGCCTGCATTCCAGATCAATTCAGATGTTTCTCGGCAAGGAACTTGGCCACCAAGTCCGCGATCTGAATGTTGTTCAGGTCTGACATAGGAAAGTGCGTGTTGCCCTTGATGCCAATTTCCGGAAGATGAATTAGCTTCACGTCACCGCCATGTTTGTTAACGCTGTCGCGCCACAGCCGCGCCATCGCGAGTCGGGCCCGCCAGCTGTCTTGGGCCGGTAGGTCGATGGCGTGATCAGGAATGTTGTCACCGTAGAGGATCAGGATCGGAATCCGCGTCAATGCCATGAACTGGCTCATCGGCACCTCAGCGCCTTGCACCGTGTCGAAAGCGCTGGGTATCGGTGCCGGAACCTCTCCTGAAGGAAAGACAAAGCTGCTACCCGGCTCGAACGCGACGATGGCTTTCACCTTGTCGTTCTTGATCGCGGTGAGCCAGCCGGGGCCGCCGCCCTGGGAGTGAGTGAATAAAATGCCGGGGCCGATCCGGTTGAACGCAGCGGATACTCCATCGGAAACCACGTCCATATCGAACGGACCTGTGTTGGGGGTCATGGCGCGAAAGAACTGGTCGCGTGTTTGCTCATTGCGCGCGACCTGCACGCCATCAAAGTAGTTGGGCCACAAACCGATGCGGAACTGGTTAAACCACAGCTGTTCGTCCGGCGTGGGCTTGAGCGTTGCCTCTACCATGCTGCGACCGGCGTTACCGCGGCGGGGTTGGTCGATCAGGTACACGCTAAACTGACGGCGCAGAAAAATGTTCTGGAAGCCTTCGCGGCCATCGGCTGTGGTTTCCCAGGTTTTGGAAAACTGGCCGGCACCGTGCCACATGACGATCGGCAGTTTTCGCGCGTTGACCGGCAATTGGTAAAACACATAGGCGTGATCGCCATGGTAGGTCTGGCCATCGGGCGCCATGGGTTTGCGCGGGTCGAACGTACCCGGTGCAGTGATCAGGGTGCCGCCGGCGGCGAAGCTGCCTTGCTCCTGAATCTGCAATGGCGCGGCGGTGTTGCCAGGGCTGCTGATAGGCGCCGCACAGGCGGCAAGTAGGCACGTGATAGCGAGGGTCAGAACGTTCCTTGTGCTCTTCATGTTCAACTACCCGACGCCGCAAGGGCTTGAGTCAGCGCCGCACTCGCACGCGTGGCGACTGCTTCGTCTGCGTGTTTGGCGAGTATTTCGGTCACCTGGCGCAGTTGGCCAGCACTCAGGCCGACCCGCATGCTCGCCAGCATATGGGAGCGCAGCTGCGGCTCGGCACCCGGCGTTGCAGCCAAAGCGCCGACGGTGGCCAGTTCACGGCTTTGCCAGTCCAGGTTGTCACGCTCGAAGATGTCGCCGAACAGATGGGCCTGCAGGTACTGGTTGATGACCGGCGCAAAGTCGAACACCGGACTTTTCACCGCTCCACCGGATATGCGGGTCTGGTTAACAGTACCGACCTCAACCAATTCCTGGCCCGTTGGGGCGGGCCGACTGGGTTCGCGTCCTGTTACATCCTGAATACCTCGCGCTTTGCGCGCATCAACGACCTTCATCAGTTCGCCCAGCGCATTCAGGCTGCGTGGGAAGCCCGCGTACGCATAGAGCTGCACCAGAATTTCCTTGGCCTCACTGATGGTCAGGCCCGCATCCAATCCTTGATTCAACGCCTGGTTAAGGCGGGGAATGTCGCTGGATGCCATAAACGCAGCGATCAATGGAATGGCCTGTTGTCTGCTCGACAATGCTTCGGAGGGCGGTGCTGTATTGGCTGGGGTAGACGGTGCCACGCTTTCTTGGGCGACAACGCCGGGAACGTCCCCCAAGCCAAGGCACAATGCCAGGAAAGCGGCAATGGAGCGGGTTTCGCGATATCTCAGGGCACGCAAGATCGATGCAGTCATTTTGGCGCGCCTCCGTACTCGGCATCGGAGACCTTGTCGCCCCAGGTCACGGCGCTGCCATCCAGGGATTCTGCCAACGCGATATGGGTCATAGCTGTGGTAGCGGTAGCCCCATGCCAGTGACGCACGTTGGCCGGAATCCATACGGTGTCGCCTGGGCGAATTTCCTGGCGGGGGCCGCCTGCCTGCTGCACATAGCCCACGCCAGCGGTGACGATGAGCGTTTGGCCCAGCGGATGGGTATGCCAAGCCGTGCGTGCTCCAGGCTCGAAGGTCACTGTACCGCCGCCAATGCGTGCGGGAGCATCGCCCTTGAATAGGCCATCAACCCGCACGGTGCCGGTGAAGTTGTCAGCAGGGCCTTGAACGGAAGGCTTAGTGCCAACACGGGTGACGCGAACTTCCTTGGTGTCCTCGGCTGTGGCTTCGCCAGCCATAAGCGAAAGGGCAACCAGTGAGGCGATCAGGGGGTTCATAGCCGTAACTCCTGGCAGGGAAGGGATCAAAGCCCAGTCATCTTCAGTACGGCCTCAGGCAGGCGTTCGCCGAGGACCTGGACCTGCGAGATCTGCTCACGGATCGCACGCAGCTCATCGCGGCTCAATTCCAGCTCGATAGCGCCAAGGTTTTCATCAAGGCGATGCTGTTTCGTGGTGCCGGGGATTGGCACGATCCAAGGCTTCTGTGCCAGCAGCCAAGCCAAGGCCACTTGGGCAGGCGTGGCATTTTTGCGCTGTGCGACTGCTTTCACCACCTCGACCAACGCCAGGTTGGCCTTGCGTGCCTCTACGGAGAAGCGCGGTACGAAGTTACGGAAGTCCGATGCATCAAACTGGGTGTTCTCATCGATCTTGCCGGTGAGAAAACCGGCGCCAAGTGGGCTGAACGGCACGAAGCCGATGCCCAACTCCTCCAGCACGGGCAGCAGCTCTTGCTCAGGGCCACGCCAGAACAACGAGTACTCGCTCTGCACCGCAGACAGCGGCTGCACCGCGTGTGCGCGGCGGATAGTCTCGACACCGGCTTCAGAGAGGCCAAAGTGTTTTACCTTGCCTTCAGCGATCAGGTCTTTGATTGTGCCCGCGACCTCTTCGATGGGCACCGCAGGATCGACACGGTGCTGGTAGAACAGATCGATACGGTCGGTGCGCAGGCGCTTCAACGCGGCGTCAGCCACTGCGCGGATATGCTCCGGTCGACTGTTGAGGCCAGCCCCTCGGGCGCCGGAAATCAAGTCGATGTCGAAACCGAATTTGGTGGCGATCACCACCTGGTCGCGGATTGGCTGCAGGGCCTCGCCGAGCAGCTCTTCATTGCTGAACGGTCCGTAGGCCTCGGCGGTGTCGAACAGGTTCACGCCACGTTCGTGGGCGGTGCGGATCAGTTTGATCATGTCCTGCTTGTCGGCGGCCGGGCCGTAGACCTGAGTCATGTTCATGCAGCCAAGACCGAGTGCGGACACTTCCAGGCCATTGCCCAAAATGCGGGTTTTCATTGGTGTCTCCTAGTTGGAAATGGGGGGGCGCAGCGGGTCGATGACTTGCGTCGCACGTTTAACGTTTGAAGTTGCTGTCGCTTATCCATTCGTTCACGCACTCCATGGTTTTGCGCTCTTGCTCGCCCTCCATCACGAACCCCACCAGCACCTTGGCCTTGGGTGCGTGACGGTCGAGCACGGCACGGCTGTTGCCTAAGCCATAGCCGCCATGGGTGTTGAATGGAATGATGGTCTTGCCCGCAAGGTCATGTGCCGAAAGAAACGCGCGCACCACTGGGGGCATGGTTTCACCCCAGATGGGAAAGCCGAGAAACAGGGTGTCGTACGCGTCCAAGTTGTGGACCCTGCTTTCCAGTGCCGGCTCGAAGCCGCTATCGCGCTCCCGGCGCGCCTGTTCCACCGTTTGCAGGTAGTCCTCAGGGTAGGCGGTGGCAGGGCGAATTTCGTACAGGTCAGCACCCAGGCCGCGCTGGATAAGCCCGGCCACGACCCGCGTGTTGCCGGAACGAGAGAAGTACGCCACCAAGGTGCGAGAGCCGGAAGGTGCAGAGCGCTCGTCGCTGGCGTCCGTGCTGGCCCGCGCCAGAAACGGCGAGCTGGCCAACGCAAAAACTACCGTGCGGCGTAGCGAGTCGTGGTCGTTCATTCAGCCTCCCTTAGCGTCCGACACGCGCTTTAAGCGCCTCGGGGTAGCGGTCACCTTGAATGCTGATCTGCGATAAGGCGCAGGCGATGGCTTCCAGCTCCGCTTCGGTAAGGTTGACCGACGCACTGCCGATGTTTTCTTGAAGGCGATGCAGCTTGGTCGTCCCCGGAATCGGTACGATGCACGGCGCCTGGGCGAGCAGCCAGGCGAGGGCTATCTGCGCAGGGGTTACCCCTTTTTGCGCGGCGATCTCGCGCAGTCGGATGACCAGGTTCTGATTGGCCTGCAGCGCCTCCTGGCCAAAGCGTGGAACGACGCTGCGAAAGTCATCGCTGCCAAACGATGCGTCGGCTGAAATAGCACCGGTGAGAAAACCTTTGCCCAACGGGCTAAACGGTACGAAGCCGATGCCCAGCTCGGAGAGGGTTGGGAAAATCTCCAACTCGGGCTCTCGCCACCACATCGAATATTCACTTTGCAGCGCCGTGACCGGTTGCACGGCGTGCGCTCGGCGGATGGTCTGTGCGCCTGCTTCCGAGAGGCCGAAGTGCTTCACTTTGCCTTCGGCGATCAGGGCTTTGACGGTGCCGGCAACGTCTTCGATGGGCACATCCGGATCGACCCGATGCTGGTAAAGAAGATCGATGTAATCGGTCCTGAGCCGCCGCAGCGAGCCCTCAACGGCCTCGCGAATATGCTCCGGGCGGCTGTTGAGAATCTGCTGTTTGTTGTCCGCGCCAAAGGTGAAACCAAACTTGGTGGCGATCACCACTTGATCGCGCACGGGCGCCAAGGCCTGCCCCACCACGTCTTCGTTCAAGTAGGGGCCGTACACCTCTGCGGTGTCAAAGAAGGTAACGCCCAGGTCCACGGCGGCGCGGATCAGGGACACGGCATCCTGGGTGTCCGTGGCCGGACCATAGCCGTGGCTCAGGCCCATGCAGCCCAGGCCAAGGGCCGAGACTTCTAACGAACTGTTGCCCAAATAGCGCTTTTGCATTGCGTTCTCTCCCGGCGTAAGCAAACCCGCCTGGCCCTTGAGCCAAGGTGGGGGAGGGTTGCAGTCACTCGGCTGCAACCTCGATGGGAGGACGTTAAGTGATGACCTGCGATTGGACTACCCGGGTAAAACGGCAAGGACATATGAAGAGAACTAATCAATCCGAAGCTCCGTCGCTGCAAGCGCTGATGCACCGGGGCATTCATGAGCAGTGCTCATTTCCCCTTGCGGGATTAAGGGGTTAATCGAACATTCAGTAACACTTACGCTGGCGAGCTACTTACCGGCTATAGGCGAATTCCATGTCATCTCTTGGCCCTGCCGAGACAGAACGCAACGCTGGCAGCCCATCGGACGTGCCGCGCACAACCAACAACGTGCGGTTGATGCTTAACCTGAGTGCGTTGATGTCGTTCGCCTCGATTTCTACTGATATGTATCTGCCTGCCCTGCCCGCCATTAGTCGCGCGTTGCATACCGATTCAGCGGGCGTTGAGCTGACGTTTTCCGCCTTCCTGATCGGGTTCAGCCTTGGCCAGTTGATATGGGGGCCAATCAGCGACCGGTTTGGACGCAAGTTTCCGATCCTTATTGGGATGGTCCTTTTCATCATCGGCTCGGTTGGCTGTGCGCTGTCGACGACAGTCACTGAAATGATGGTGTGGCGGGTGGTTCAGGCACTGGGCGCCTGTGTGGGGCCGGTGCTGTCGCGGGCAATGGTGCGCGACCTGTACGGCAGGGAACAGTCGGCGAAGATGCTGTCGACGCTGATTTTGATCATGGGCGTAGCTCCGATTGCCGGCCCGCTGGTTGGCGGCCAGATCCTGTTGCTGTGGTCGTGGCCGGCAATCTTTTGGGCACTGGCTATCGTCGGGCTGGTGACGCTCTTTTCGTTCGGCAGGCTGCCAGAGAGTCTCCCTCCCAAGCACAGAACGCGTGAGCCACTGCGGCATACGTTTGCCACTTATCTGCAGCTAATCCGCGATCCTCGGCTGATCGGCTACGCGTTGTCGGGCGGATTTTTTTACGGCGGTGCCTACGCGTTTATCGTCGGAACACCGTTCGCCTACATCGACTTCTACCAGGTGTCACCTCAGGCCTACGGGTGGCTGTTCGGGGTAAATATCGTCGGCATGATGATCGCCAATTTCATCAATGGCCGATTGCTGAGCCGCATGAGTAGCGAGCAGCTTTTCTATCGCGGCGCATGGACGTTGGCTTTTTTCGGTGTGGTGCTCAGTGTTTGCGTGTTGTTTGGTTGGGGTGGGATTTGGGGCTTGGTCATCCCCATATTTTTCTACATGTCCATGAACGGGCTTATCGTCGCCAATTCCGTCGCGGGCGCGTTGGCCTTCTTTCCCCACAGAGCGGGTTCTGCTTCGTCGCTCGTCGGGGCCATGCACTACGGCAGCGGCATTTTCAGCGCAGCATTAGTCAGCTGGTTGGCGGATGGAACGCCGAAGGACATGGCGCTGGTGATGGGTGGGGCTGGCATCGGCTGCCTGGTGGCGGCGTTGTGGTCGAAGGGAGCTCGCGGAGAGAGGTCCTGACCCAATCGCCATGTCCATCGATGCTGAAACCGAGCACAAATTGAACAATTGTTCTTATCGGGGTAAATCTCAACTGTCCTTCTGGCCGATTGGTTTCCTGTCACAACTCAACAGTTCGGATTGCCGTGCTCATGGGGATCCAAAGAGTTTGTATAAAATCCGGGCTTAATTAGGATAATAGTAGGGGTAAAGATTTTGGAGATCAGCACAATTTTATTGGAAAACAGGTACTTATTTTTCTATTCGAGTCCAGGTCGTGGAGCCAGATAGAGAAAAGCCTGCAGCGATGCAGGCTTTTTTTGCCTTGGATTTCGCCAGGGCGATCAAAGCGCACAGCGTGAACAGCATGAATGCGTCTCTGATCCTTCGATTCAGAGGTAAGCCCCATGAAAGTCACTGCAGTCGTTTCGCCTGGCCACGGCCTAGGTAAAGCTGCACTTACGGGCGACTATCGGAAAGCGAGCAGGGTATTGGCGGTGTCGCGCGGTATCCATAAGACTCCTTCATGGGTAGTGGCGCGTTATAGCAACGCTTGGCCCGGCATAAATCCCTGCCCTGGTGCCAGCCACCGGCATGCCCGGGCTACAGGTTGCGGGCGATGTTCAGCGCAGCGTAACTCTGGGCTACCGGCATGATTTCCACCGAGTTGATGTTCACGTGCGGCGGCTGGCCTGCGATCCACACCACCGTGTTGGCCAGATCCTCAGGGCGGATTGCCTCCACGTCGCGGTACAGCGCGTTCACCGCGTCCTGGTCACCGGCCAGGCGTACCAGTGAAAATTCCGTGCCCGAGCACAGCCCCGGCTCGATGTTGCTGACCCGTACCCTGGTGCCTGCGAGGTCTGCGCGCAGGTTCAGGCTGAACTGTTTAACGAAGGCCTTGCTGGCGCCATATACGTTGCCGCCCGGGTAGGGATACGTGCCGGCAATGGAGCCGATGTTGATGATCAGCCCGTTGTTAGCTTCCACCATGGCCGGCAGCAGCTTGTGGGTGACCATGGCCAGGCCGGTGACGTTCGTGGCGATCATGCGTTCCCAGTTCTTGGCATCGGCGCTCTGGGCGCGGTCGATACCCAGTGCCAGGCCGGCGTTGTTCACCAGCAGGTCGATGTGCAGCGACGCGTCGCGAATCGATTCGCAAGCCGCGTCCAGCGAGGCGGCGTCTGTCACGTCCAGGGGCAGGGCAATGAAGTGCTCGCCCAGTTCGCGCTTCAGTTCCGCCAATTTATCTGCGCGGCGGGCGCCGCCGATCACGCGGTAATTGTCAGCGATCAATGCGCGGCAGATGGCTTTGCCGAAGCCAGCGGAAGCGCCGGTCACAAATGCAGTTTTCATCAGGTTCTCCTTGAGGGTTGAATCAAGCCAGGTACTTCACGCCAAGGCTGGCGAACAGGCAAAGCATCGAAAGCACCAGCACCTTGCGCACAACATCGTTGCCTTTACGGATGGCCAGGGCGCTGCCTATGTGGTTGCCCAGGATGTTGCAGGCCACTAGTGGCAGGGCCAGCAGGTACACCACCTTACCGGCCACAATGAAGGCGACCAGCGCGCCAATGTTGGAGGCGAAGTTGAAGCTTTTCGAGTTGGCCGAGCTGGACACCAGGTCCATCTTCAGCAGGTAGTGGAAGGCGATGATGAACATGCTGCCAGTGCCCGGCCCGAAAAAGCCGTCGTAGAAACCGATGACCAAGCAGGTCAGGGGCACTACGGTGAAGAGCATGCGGTTGCTGAGTGTGTGCTCTTGTACCGGCCGGTCCTTGGGCGTGAGAAAGATCAAGATGCCAAGAGGGATAAGCGCCAGGATGATCTTGCCCACGGTTTCCGGGGAAATCGACACGATCAGGTGGGCGCCCATGTAAGCGCCCAGCAGCGCGAACGGCACGCCCACCAGCGCCACTTTCCATACCATCTTGCTGTTGGCGAAGAAGTTGCGGATGGCGGCCAGAGTGCCTAGGGTGCTGACCAGCTTTTCCTGGCCCAGCGCTACCTGCGGCGGCAGCCCCACCAGCAGGAAACCAGGCACTAGGAACAGCCCGCCCCCCCCGGCAATGCTGTCTACGAAGCCGGCGACAAAAGCGATTGTGCCCAGCAGCATGATGGCCAGTATCCAGTGCTGGGCCCAGAACGATCCGAGTAATTCCATGGTGGTACCTGTTTAGTCAATGTGGCGATCAGGAAAGGACTTCGTAAAGGTGGTCGGCGCGGCTGTGGCGCACACGGGTCAGGTCGTTGACCGCGAACAGACGGATCAGCCAGCGATCAGCGCCGTCGTTCTGCGGCTCGAAACCGTCGCGGGCGTGCAGCACGCGCTGGTTCTTGAAGATCATGAAGTCGCCGGGCAGCAGCAGATGTGGCTCATCGAACTGGCGAGAGTCGAGCAGTGCTTTGAGTGTGTTCAGCGCGCACTCGCCTTTGAGGCTAATTGCGTGGGTGTTTTCGCAGTCCATGCGGCACAGCCATTCGCCGCTCAAGCCGCGCACCAGCACGGGTAGCTCGGCGGTCTTGCGACGGTTGCTGGTGAAGGAGTCGGGGCGATGAATCACGAACTGTGGCGCGGTCAGTTCACTAACCGTGCTGGCAGGCAGTGCAGCCACCAGCTCGTCGACATTGACCAGCGTCGTGTTGATGCGTGGGTCACAGCGCATGCCGAAGAACGACAGGTATTCGGGGCAGCAGGAGAGCGTGTCGACGTTTTCCGAAGATAGCGGGAGGTCTGGATTGTCGACGTGGTAGGAGAAGCGCAGGCGCGACCCGTGGGAGCTTTTCTGGCTCGAAGCGTTGCGCGACGGGATCACGTGGCGGAACAGACGGCCGTCATTCTCGCCTTCGTATACCACCGGGTTAATGCCTAGCAAGCTGTGAATCGATAGGCTGACCAGGCAGGCGATGGGTGTGCTGCGCGGGCTCAAGACCCCGGAGTAGGGCGTTGGCGGTGTGTCCCGATCACGAGGGCAGTTGCGGATGGTCAGCGCGGTCAACTGCGGGTTATCGACAAAGGAGCGAATCTGCTCGGTCAGCGTCGTGCCCAGCACGTCCTGCGCCTGCTCTTTGAGTTGGAAGTAGATGTCCCGGTTGTGTTCGAACTCAAGTGGCGTCTGATTCAGCACCGCTTGCCAGGCGCTGGCTATGACCCAAGGCAGTCGGATTTCCAGGGCTGTGGCAGCGTCGACTGCGGTCTTGAGGTTTGCGCTTTCCATTTCAGGTGAAGTTCCATATTTTGATGTGGATGGGTAAAAAATATTGAATCGATGCAATCATTCTAATTCCTTGAAATAAATCGACTCAATATGTTTTTGATACCTAAATTGACATTGTTTTGCTTGACTGATCATAACCTAATGATTTTATTGATTTTAATTTGCAATAAAATCTGCAGCAGCTGCTGCCGGACTGCACTTTCCCTCCGCGATGGCGCAGATGCTCCGTGCAAAATTCGGTCGCGTTGCCTTGCGGTGACGGCTAAAGTCTTGTGTTTCGGTAGAAAATCAATGACATGCATTTGATCGGTGTAATGTTTTGAATCGACTAATATTGAGTCGGTTGTTGTGCGATTACGCTTATGAAAAATTTCATGGTAGGATTTCGCGCTTCAGTTGTTTCTGGTGTCGTTCCTATGTGGGTTCCTGAATACAGCGGCCATGGCCAGCCGGTTTACTTGATGATCGCCGACGCACTGGCGCGTGACATCGCTTCCGGGCGCCTGGCCGCGGGCGAGCGCCTGCCTACCCTCAAGGAACTGGCTGAGGCGTTGAAAGTGACGCCGGGCACCATCGGCCGCTCCTACGACGAGGCGGCCAAGCGCGGCCTGGTGATCGGGGAAGTGGGACGAGGCACATTCGTGCTGCCGACCCGCGGTGTCTTGGCGCCGGTGGCCAGACTCGGCGTTGCCTCCAAGGTAGATACCGGGCAGATAGACCTGTCGATCATCAAGCCCTGCGACGCCGGTATGAGCGACTGGCTGCGAGGAGCAATCGAGGAGTTGGCGCAGGCGCCCGAGTTGGGATCGATCCTGGATTACGTCACCGACGGCGGCCATTCCGTGCATAAGGAAGCCGGGGCGTTGTGGGTGCAGCGCTGCCTGCCGGACGCCAACGCCCAACAGATCGTGTTGACCGCCGGTGCCCAACACGGCTTGCTGGTGGCCATCGGCGGCCTGTCCAGCGTCGGCGATATGATTTTGTGTGAGGAATATTGCTATCCAGGGATCATCTCCCTGGCCCACAGCCTAGGCCGTCGCCTGCAAGGGGTGCAGGTCGATGAGTACGGCCTGGTGCCGGCGGCGCTGCGGGCCGCGTGCATCGAGCACCGGCCCACGCTGCTGGTGACGGTGGCCACGCACCAGAACCCCACCAACTCGATCATGCCCGAATCGCGTCGCCTGGAAATCGCCGAGATCGCCCGCGAGTTTGATCTGTACATCATCGATGATGATATCTACGGCTTTCTTGAGACACGCCCCGCGCACAAGCCGTTGTCGGCCTATGCCCCGGAGCGCTCGGTATACCTGACCAGCCTGTCCAAGAGCTTGCTACCGGCCCTGCGCATCGGTTACCTGTACGCGCCGCCGCAAACCCTATCGCGGCTGTCGTCTATGGTGCGCAGCAGTGTGTGGATGCCGTCGCCGTTGATGGCTCAATTGGCCAGCAACCTGATCACCAGTGGCCGTGGGGCGCAATTGGTGCGGGTGCAACAGGAGGAAGCTGCGGAGCGCCAGCGCCTGGCGCGGCAGCTACTGGGCTCGTACGACATTCGCACCCAACCCAACAGCTTCCATGTGTGGCTCGAATTGCCCGAGCCCTGGACCAGCGACGAGTTCGCCAACCTCGCGCGCGCCAACGGCGTGATCGTGGTCAGTGGCAGCCAGTTCCTGGCCCAGCGCAGCGCCAGCACCCGTGGGGTACGCATCGCCCTGATGGGCCCTAGCCGTGCGGAGTTGGGGTTTGCGTTGACCAAGTTGGTCAGCCTGCTGGCTGCGCCAGAGCCGCGGTTGTTTTATTGATTGTTGTGGGGCGGTCGATGGGAGGCCTGAAGGCGATTGTCTTGAGGTCTTTTGCGCTCTCAAGATTGAGCGCCGCTCGTGCGACGTTCCTCGGCTCACCTTCTCGGCCGCGAGAGTTGGCAAACCGGATGTCAGCCTAGTCCTTTCATGATACGACTCGCCCAAAACCTTGCGCGGCCAGTCACCCATTCGGCCTCGCGGTTTTTTAGCGTTCGTGTGATCTGGCTGCCCATCGTCGGATGGCTTTCTTTGCCGTTGGCGTTTTTTTTTTAGCCATATGGCGGAGGGGGGAGGGCATGATTCCGGCGAGCAAAACCCTACAAGCAACAGCATACGATCCGGCCAGGCCTTTACCGCTGCTGTTTGGTGAAGGCACGAAACTCAAGACCACCAGCGCATTTGAGCTTCATTCGATGATGGAGAAAGGATTTCCGTCGGAGTTGGTAATCGCCCCCGCTACGTGACCACCATGTGTTTTCGAAGGTGCTCGGGCTTTCGGATCGAACAGTGCAGCGGCGAACCTAAGCGGTGACAAATGAATGCCCTGCTATTATAATTTGATTATCATTGATCGATTTAGGCGACAGGCAATTCCATGGAAAACAAGACTGCACGACTGACTGTGCTCATTGATCCCGTCAAGAAAAAAGCCCTTGAGGAGCTTTGCGCGTCTCAGGACCTGACACCTTCTCAGGTCGTTCGTCAGCTGATTCGGGACTACCTCGAGACGCATGGCGTGTCCTACGCGACCAAAAGCAAAATTGCGGCCAATGCCAAGTAATTCATCCCTGTCTGAGCGGGCACGACAAGTGCCTGCTCATCGCGCGTCATTCACTGTCTCCTACGTCTCGCCCTGACTCTCGTTGATCTGGGTATGACTGACCAGTGCGCCATTGAAGTCGGCATGATAATGCTGTGAACCGAGCACCTGAAGAATCCCGGCCCGGTCGAGCTTGCCAAGCACTTTCTCATTGGCTTCACACAGCTTTACGACAATGCCGCGCTTGTGCAGTTGCTCAATGACTTCGAGCAGCGTTTGCAAGCCCGTGATGTCCATGAACGGCACGCGCTTCAGGCGAATAATCAACGTCCTGGGATCGGTGTGCGTTTGCGCCAAAACACGTTCAAAGGTTTCTGCGGCGCCAAAGAACAGAGGCCCCTCGATGGTGTAGACCAAAACACCGGGAGGAAGATGTGCATGTCCATTTGTACGCAACTCTGCCTCCAGCTCATCTTCGACCATTAGCTGTACCTCGACAGAGGACGCCATGCGACGCATGAATTGCAGCATGGCAAGAATCACCCCAATGTTCACGGCGATCGTCAGGTCACTGAATACGGTCAGGCCGAAGGTGATTAGCAGGATGGCAACGTCGGCTTTGGGCGCGCGTTTGACCATGCGCTTGAAGTGCTTCAGTTCGCTCATGTTGTAAGCGACCACGAACAAGATCGCCGCCAATGCGCAAAGCGGGATATCCGAAGCCAGCGGCGCCAGAAAGAAGATCAGCAAAATCAACGTGAGGGAGTGGGCAATGCCCGCGATTGGGCTATTGCCGCCATTGCGGATGTTGGTGGCCGTTCGAGCGATCGCCCCTGTCGCAGCGAAGCCACCGAACAGAGGGGTGACCAGATTGGCGATGCCTTGTCCGATCAGTTCCTGATTGGAGTCATGTTTGGTGCCGGCCATCCCGTCGGCGACAATCGCCGACAACAGTGACTCGATAGCCCCAAGCATCGCGATTGCAAACGCAGGGCCAATCAACTCAATGACCTGGGGCAGCGTTATTGCTGGAAGGCCGATTTGGGGAAGGCCTTGAGGAATGCCCCCAAATGCACTGCCGATCGTGGCCACGCCGTCGAACTGAAAATAGGCATGTAATGCCGTGACCACGACCATCGCGATCAGCGGGCCGGGAACACGCTTTAAACCCGGCAGTTTAGGCGCGAGGATCACTAGCGCCAGGCTCAGCAGGGCTAACAGTGTCGTGGGTACATGAAGGTTGGGGAATGCCTGGATGAGGTGCCACAGCCGCTGGTGGAAGTGCTCGCCACTGATTTTCGGCAAGCCCAGAAAGTCTTTCCATTGCCCGACCCAAATGATCACCCCGATGCCGGCGGTGAATCCCACAATCACCGGGTCAGGGATGAACTTGATGAGTGCGCCAAGTTTGGTGATGCCGAGCAGCAACAAAATTGCCCCGGCCATCATTGTCGCGACCTGCAAGCCATCAACGCCGTACTTGGCTGTCACGCTGGCCAGAATGACGATGAATGCGCCTGTGGGGCCCGCAATCTGCAGCCGGCTTCCGCCGAACAGCGAAACCAGCAAACCACCCACAATGGCCGTGTAGATCCCCTGTTCCGGCTTGACGCCGGAGGCGATCGCAAATGCCATGGCCAAGGGCAGCGCCACGACGCCGACGATGATCCCTGAGACGATATTTCCAAGCCAATGCTCGCGCCCTAACAAGCCCGCTTTCCAAGCTTCTCGTATCGCAATCATGACTAGCCTCGTTCTGGTGGCATGTGCATACTATTCACACGTTATGATAATAGCAAAGCAATTGGCCTAGCCTCGGTACAACACCGGCGACGCTCTAGATTCAGTGCTCAGAGAGCTGAGCCCTATGCTCGGAGACCGCGCATGAAACGCGAAGATGTCAAAACCAAACACGGGGAAGGCATGCACTTCGACACGCATGTGATAGCCAACCCGGCCAACACGCACGAGTGGATCATTCTTTTCAAAAAGGATGCCGGGAGAAGCTATTTTCTGGTCAATGACAACGAGGAAGTGGAGTCATTTGGACGCCTCGATGATCTGATCCGTGAGCTTCGCGAGCTGGGTATCAAATCTGCCGAAGTGCATTTCTGACAGCCACCCTCAGAAAGGTTGAGCAGGTCAGTAAAGATTGAGTTCTGTTAAAGAAAGAATCGACGCCCCCCATCCTTTTCCGCGATCGCCTGACACGGATCAACGCTGATCCGGCCCCATGAGCCGCGTCGACGCCCTTACGCGATTGTCGAAGTGCGTAGGGCGGCTCCAAGACGCGATAAGCAAACCCCCGAGTCCTAGTGTGTCGTGCTTGGTGCATGGCGCGCCGGGCTCTCGAGCGCGCAAAAAAAAGGCCACGCAAGGTGGCCTAAACGGGTTCAAGCATAGGAGGGCTCTATTGGCCAAAAAATACAGGCCCGCCCTGAAGTCTTAGGGCCAATAGCGTTGGTCTGCTGGCTGACAAACCCCTTCGTCAGCAGCATTCAAGCCGGCAACTCGATCCTGGTCTGTGGCTCAGGACCTCGTTGCCTTGTATTATAATAGTGTTAACATAATATTGTAATCAACGTCTAATTAGGGGCTCGCATGACTACCGACTTCAAGAAGGCTGCACTGGATTACCATGAATTCCCGACCCCAGGAAAAATCGGCATTGCGCTGACCAAGCCTGCCGATACCGCCGCCCAACTCGCACTGGCGTACAGCCCTGGCGTAGCCGAGCCCGTTCGCGAAATCGCGAAGGACCCGGAGAACGTCTATCGCTTTACCGGAAAAGGCAATCTGGTGGCCGTGATCACAAACGGTACGGCCATTTTGGGCCTCGGCGATCTGGGCCCCTTGGCCAGTAAGCCGGTGATGGAAGGCAAAGCGTTGCTGTTCAAGCGTTTTGCCGGTATCGACTCGATCGATATCGAAGTCAATGCCGAGAGTTCCCAGGCTTTTATCGACACCGTCGTGCGTATCGCCGACACCTTCGGTGGGATCAATCTGGAAGACATCAAAGCCCCTGAGTGCTTTGAAATCGAGGACGCACTGATCGAACAGTGCAACATCCCGGTCTTCCATGACGACCAGCACGGCACCGCCATCGTCACCGCGGCCGGCATGCTCAATGCGCTGGAGATTCAGGGCAAAACGCTGGAGAACGCGAGAATCGTCTGCCTCGGCGCCGGTGCCGCAGCCACGGCGTGCATGCGCCTGCTGCTCAGCCTTGGCGCGCAAAAAAGCAATCTGTACATGGTCGATCGTACCGGGGTCATCCACTCGGCGCGCAAAGACCTCAACCAATACAAAGCACAATTCGTTAACGACGGTGGCCCGCGCACGTTGATGGAAGCCATGAACGGTGCCGATGTGTTCGTGGGGTTGTCTGGCGCCAATCTGCTTCCGGCTGAAGCGTTGGCGGCGATGGCTCCCAAGCCGATCGTGTTTGCCTGCTCGAACCCCGATCCTGAAATCAGCTACGAATTGGCCATGGCCACGCGTGATGACTTGATCATGGCGACCGGTCGCTCCGACTACCCGAACCAGGTCAATAACGTTCTGGGCTTTCCGTTCATCTTCCGCGGCACCCTGGATGTTCGGGCAACCCGGATCAACGAAGCGATGAAAATTGCGGCAGTGGAAGCACTGCGCCAATTGGCCAAAGAGCCAACCCCTGTGGAAGTGCTGCGAGCGTTCAACGTCGACAAGCTTGAGTTTGGGCGCGATTACATTCTCCCCAAAGCGCTCGATGCTCGCCTGCTCGGGACAATCGCCGGCGCAGTGGCCAAGGCCGCTATCGACACCGGTGTTGCGAAGCTGCATTACCCGGCGCACTACCCGCTGTAAGCGGAGGTCAATCAGGCTGATGTGCGGCAGTTGCACGACCTTTTGCACGGTTGGCAGCTGTCGCACTCGGCGGACATCCGGCCGCCGCAGCTCCTGAACATCGACAGCCCGCCATTTGCAAGATCATCCGTTCTTGAATGATCCGAGCCACAACCCGTCTTCCTTTTATGCCTGCCTAAAAGCGATCTCACCCTGTCACGCACAGGCGTTCTAAGACCTTGGTATCATCCGGAAAACGCTGCTTTCTACCACGTGGAATTAGCATTGTATGTTAATGTTATGCGCGTCATCGATGGAGCAAATGACTGCACGCTTGATCCGGGCGCTCACCTGTAACCGCCGCATCCATAGCGAGAGCTGACACCCGTTCAGGTCGCTCGTCAATTGATCCGCAATGACCTGCGCGGTCACGGCGCGGAGGATGAAACATAGCACTCTGCCGCGGTGAAAGCCGTCAGACAGTCAATGCCTATCAGCAGACTCGTGACACCAGTCTCAGTGACCCCATCAATACAGCAGGCTGACACAGCGCTGTTAAGGAAGAGACCATGAGCAAAACCATCGCAATCATCAAGGGTGACGGCATCGGCCCTGAGATCATGCAAGCGACGCTACGCGTACTCGATGCCCTTGACTGCAATCTTCAGTACGACTTCGTTGAGGCCGGCTTGGAGGCCTTGCAGCAGCATGGGCAGCTGATGCCGCCCGCGTCCATCGATACGATCGCCAAACACGGCGTCGCACTCAAAGGCCCTCTGACCACGCCGATTGGCCGCGGCTTCTCCTCGATCAACGTCCACCTTCGCCGCCACTTCGATCTCTACGCCAACGTCCGACCGGCGATCAGTTTCCCCGGCACTCGTTCGCGCTTTGAAGGTATCGATATCATCACGGTGCGTGAAAATACCGAAGGGGCGTACCTGCCAGAAGGGCAAAGTATTTCGGAAGACGGCGAAATCGCTCTGGCAAGCATTCGCGTAACACGCACAGCCTCTGAACGCATCGTGCGCTACGCGTTCGAGCTGGCTCGTAGCAAAGGCCGCAAAAAAGTGACCGCGGTACACAAGGCCAACATCATCAAGTCGTGCTCCGGGCTGTTCCTTGACGTGGCGCGTGAGGTCGCCGAGGATTATCCGGAAATCGAATTCCACGAGATGATCGTCGACAATGCCTGTATGCAGTTGGTGATGAATCCCCATCAATTCGATGTCATCGTCACCACCAACCTGTTTGGCGACATCCTTTCAGACCTGTGCGCAGGCCTGGTCGGTGGGTTGGGCTTGGCGCCGGGGTCCAACATCGGTGCCGATGCAGCCATCTTCGAAGCGGTCCACGGTTCGGCACCGGACATCGCCGGCAAGAACATCGCGAACCCGTGTGCATTGTTATTGGCCGCCGCAGACATGCTTGATTACCTGGGCATGGTGGACAAGGGCACGCGCATTCGTACTGCTATCCGCGTTGTTCTGGAAAACTCCCGTGATCAAGTGACACCCGATATGGGCGGGGCCGGTACCACTGAGTCCTTCGCCGATGCCTTGGTGGCCTACTTGCATGCCTGAGTAGAGCGTCAGGAAACGCGCGCCAGCTCACTGCGAGCTGGCGACTTTCTACGTGTGCTCCACGCGGACCTGCCCGTAGGGCCGCTGGCTGGAAAACCTTCCGATACTCGAGTCCTCCAGCAGTCTTTTGTTGCCGTAACGTTGGCGTTAATAGACGTTAATCCAACATCATTATTTGCTGCGATCGCACTTGTAGATGCGCGAGGTGCCAAGGAAACAATTCAGAAATGAATTTCAGCTACCTTGATACCGATTTCGCGCAGCTCATGAATCAAATCATCAAGGTACCGAAAAGGTTCGATTTCTTCGTTGTCATTGACTAGGAAGAAGCTTCTTCCGGCATCCTTTTTAAAGAAGACGATCCACTCCTGGGTGTTGGCCGGGTTGGCAATCAAATGGGTATCAAACTGAATGCCTTCAGCGTATTTGGTTTTTACGTCTTCACGTTTCATACGGGTCTCCAAGCGCTCACGTAGTGCTGCTTTCATGCATGTCTCTGCCTCCTGGCAATCAATCAAAAGACCTCGTCCGGGCCTGAGGCCAGGGCGACGTCGATTGCCTTTCTATTATCACTGCATGATAATATTATGCACATATGATCCAGTGGAGGATAGTCGTGTGCAGAGCTGTCGAAGCGCCTGAGCCACGCGGGTCCGCGCGATGCCCTGGCGTTCAAGGCACACCGCCATGCGGCTGGCTTTGCTTTTGATTCAATGCATAAGGTTTCTGAATTTTAAGGACGACAGTCATCATGCGCAAAACAGCAATTGAGAAACGCCTTGCGCTGAATGCTCCGCCCCTGGAGCCAGGGCAGCGACTGTTGGTTGGCCTTGAGCAATGCGTCGTCGTTCGGCAGCGAGAAACAGGAATCTATCAAGTTGTATTCGACTGCAAAGCCCCCAAGACTGCTCGGGTTTTTTGGGCGGAATATGAGTGGATGTTCATCGGCCGGATTAAGCGGCACGCTGAGCAAGATCCTTCATTGGAACGCTTTGTCTCGGTGCTGAGAGCAGGGTCTGAAGACTGACAGGCAGTCACGGCTCTGATCGACAGTACGCTTGGCTGAGCGCAGCCAGGTCGTGCCAGATAGAGAAAAGCCTGCAGCCATGCAGGCTTTTTTGCTGGTGTCGTTCCAGTCATCCAGGCGCACGGTGTGAGTAAGCCGAGCGACACTTCAATCCAGCAAGCGCTTCAACCCGGCGACGCCAACCGGCGGCTCCACTGTCCACGGCACTACGATGACAGCATGGTTGGTTTCTTCGGCCACTCTCGCCATTTGTTTGCGCTCGCTATCCAGGCGCGCTCGTAGCAGCGGGTCTGTCGTATCGGTGGCCAGCAACGACTTATTGACCACCCAGGCAAACGGTTCGATGTCGGCCCTGCGCAAGTCATCCTGCAGCGCTGCCGCCTGCGACACCGGGGTGGCTTCGGGCAGCGTGACGAGGATGATCTTGGTGTAGTCCGCATCTTGCAGGCGCATCAACGGCGTGACGATGTGGTCCGAGGCTTTGCCTTTGAATTCGCGAACCATCTGGCGGTGATAGGCGCCTGTGGCGTCCATCAGGAGCAGGGAGTGACCTGTGGGGGCCGTGTCGAGTACCACGAATGCGCTTCTGGCTTGCGCAACCACACGGGAGAATGCGTGGAACACCGCGACCTCTTCGGTACACGGGGATTGCAGATCCTCGATGAGCAAGGCGGTTTCGTCTTCCGTCAGGCTTGGCGCGCGGGAGGCGACGATCTTGTCCACGTACTTTTGGGTCTCGACCTTAGGGTCGATGCGGCCGACGCTGAGTCCCTGCACGTCGGCATTGAGGGTTACCGCCAGATGCGCCGCAGGATCTGTCGTACTCAGGTGTACGGACTTGCCATGCTGTACCAGTCCCAGGGCGATGGCGGCGGCAATGGTGGTTTTGCCCACGCCGCCTTTGCCCATGACCATGATCAGGCCGCGCTGGTCGTGGGCTAACTCGGCGACCAATTCCGCGAGTGCGTGATATTCCAGGCGCGACGGTACTGGGCTTGTAATGCTGGCTGGGACAGCAAGCTCGGGTGTCAGCAGTGCGCGAAGCGCGGGCAAGCCAACCGAATCCACGGCCTTGAGTGGGATGTAGTCGGCTGAAAGCTGACGCAGTGACGCGGGCATCTCGTCGAGCGCCTGCTGGCCCATAGCTTCGATCGCGGCGGCGATCGGGTCATTCAAGTCGCTGCGTTTAAATACAGCATTGACCACCAGGCGCTGGTGGTTCAAGCCCAGTTCACGGAGTTCGTCGCTGGAGCGTGCAGCCTCGCTGAGGGCGCCTTTATCAGGGCGCGTCACCAGAACAACGGTGGTCAGGGCTGGATCATTGAGCGCCACCAATGCCTGATTGAACAACTGCTCCTGCATTTTCAAGCCCGAGTGCGGCCCCAGGCATGATGCGCCACGATCGTTGCCTTTTAGAAAGCCGCTCCACGCTTTTGGCAGGCTCAACAATCTGAGCGTGTGCCCCGTGGGCGCGGTATCGAACACGATGTGGTCATACGCCGCGCTGCCCTGCGACAGCAGGTGGGAGAACTCGTCGAAGGTTGCGATTTCGGTCGTGCATGCCCCGGAGAGTTGCTCACGCACCAAGGCGATGTCTTCATCGCGGGCCTGGTCGCCCATTTGCTCGATCACCCGGGCCCGATAGTCAATTGCTGCGGTCCCTGGGTCGATATTGAGCACGAACATTCCAGGCACGTGCGGCACCGCGACAGGCTGATTGCTCAGCTCGACGCCGAGCATCTCGTCAAGGTTCGAGGCGGCGTCCGTGCTGACCAGCAGTACCTTCTTGCCGGCCTCGGCCAGGGCGAGTGATACCGCGGTTGAGACCGACGTTTTGCCGACACCGCCCTTGCCGGTGAAGAACATATATCGGGTGGGTTGATCGAGCAATTTGAGGGTGGGCTGCATGGCACGCTGACTCCCTTGCGGAGCATGACTGGGTTTTGCAGTTTAGACCGATGTTCAGAATCGCCAATGGGGTCATATCAATCAAACGGTAATTTTTACCGTCCTGATAGAGGAGTGTTCTGTCGGAAGAGGGCGGTAATCCACAGCCCAAGTGAACAGCCTGTTTGGCTGGTTTTTGCCCTGCGGATCACATAGTCGAGCGTGCTGCAATTCAAATAATTGGAAAACAGAGAAAAGCCCCACAGCACACGCCGATTTTTCGACGTAGGTATTTCTTTAAAAAGCCTTGATCATCGACGCCGCTCTCTCACAACAAGAGGGCAAATCTGAAAAGCAAAGACGAGCTGGCTGACAGTCATCCGCCTGTGGAGCTGTTTGCTCTAGAAAAAGGTTGGCATTGAGACTTGCTCCCCAGTAGTTAGTTGAATGCCTGCATAACTTGACGTGATAAGGAATAGTCGTGTGAATAAAAAATTAATCGTATGCACATTGTTGGCGTGCTCTGCATTTTCGGCGCTCAGCCATGCGGCGGACGGCACTATTAACTTCACCGGTACGATCACCGATGCCGCGTGTACTGTTACACCCGGCACTGCCAATCAGACGGTGACAATGGGGACGGTCAGTTCAACGGCATTGGCCAATGTCGGCGATACCGCGGCCCCGACCCGGTTCGATATCGTCCTGACTAACTGCCCGGCCACGGCCACCAGCGCGGTCGTAAAGTTTGATGGCCCGACCGACGGGAATAACAGCAGTTTGATTGCCCTGACGAGTGGGGCTGGAACCGCCGAGGGTGTGGCGATCGGTGTGTATGAGGGGGATGCCGCTACGTTGATTCCCGTGGGCTCCCCGTCCGTCAGCAAGCCTCTTTCTCCGGTAGCCGACACCACCTTCAACTTCTTCGCCAAATATGTGGCAACCGCTCCAGTGGTGGCCGGTTCCGGCAACGCCGTCAGTGATTTCACAGTTATTTATAACTGATCACTAAGACAGGCCGGGCACGCTGCTCGGCCTTCTCAACAAGTGGGTTTGCTCACGTGCAGGCTTGAGCAAAGCGTCGGTAGGAGATACGTCGATGGGGTGGCTGAAATACATGTTAACCGCCGGCCTGCTGGTCGGTACGGTGCATACGGCTATTGCGGGTGTGGTGGTGGGGGGCACGCGGGTGGTGTACGACGGCTCAAGGAAAGAAGCCTCGATTTCGGTGAAAAACACCGAGAAGACCAAGCCGTATCTGATTCAGTCATGGGTCGATGACGGGGCGCAGACTGCACTTGGCAAGGCGCCGTTTATCATGACGCCGCCGCTGTTTCGGCTGGATGCCGAGCAGGAGAATGTGCTGCGCATCATTCGCACCGGAGGGGATTTTCCGCAGGACAGAGAGTCGGTGTTCTGGGTGAATATCAAGTCGATTCCCGCCTCGGAAAAAACCGAAGAAAACCAACTGCTGATTTCTGTGAAGAGTCGGATAAAACTCTTCTATCGCCCGCCGGGAATGCCAGGAGAGTCGCTGAATGCTTATAAGGCACTGGTCTTTACGCGGGTAGGTAAAGCGTTGCAGGTCAACAACCCTACGGCGTATCACGTATCTTTTTTTCGCGTGAGCGTGGGTGACCAGGTTATTAACGATGCCGGTATGGTTGCTCCCAAAAGTACATTGGCCTGGCCGATGCCGGAAGGTGCAAGTGGAGCCGTCAGTTGGCAAGCCATCAATGATTATGGCGGTATTACGCCGCAGGCCAGTGCGCCACTCTAATTAATAAGGGCTGTTAGTTTTAACGGCTACCTGTTTCGTTAATGCGTTGGATCAACCGCCCTTTGGTGTTGGGGTGGCGGGCACTGTGTTGCCCGGATTGCGGGGCTTCTTATATGAACGCTATAAATAATGGAATGCTACGCCTGAAACTAAAGGTGCTGGCCGCGCATGCACTCAAATGCATGATAGGCATTACGCTGTGTGCGTCCAATGCGCTGGCGCGCGAGTATTTCAATGCCAGTGCCTTGGAGATCGACAATGCAGAACAAACGTGGGTCGACCTCGACGCATTCTCCAATCAGGGCGGGCAGTTGCCTGGAAGTTATTCAGTGGACCTCTACTTGAACGACCGACGAATAGCCAGTCGCGATATTAACTTCGTTGCGCTGGACGGTCTGTTGCAACCTGAACTTACCCCACGACAATTACAGGAGATGGGCGTCAAGTTGCAGGCGTTTCCTGCGTTGCGCGAACTGCCCCAGGAAACCCCCATCAGCAACCTGCAGGCATACATTCCAGATGCGGGCAGCGTGTTCAACTTTCATCAGCGCCGTCTGGACATCAGCATTCCCCAAGCGGCGCTCACCCGTGAAGCACGCGGGCAGATTGATCCTGAACAGTGGGACCAAGGCCTGCCGGCCGCGCTGCTCAATTACAGTTTCAGCGGTGCGAACACCCGGCGCGAAGGGCGTTCCGGCAGCGATGACAATTACTACCTGAACCTGCGCAGCGGGTTGAACCTGGGCGCCTGGCGGCTACGTAACTACTCGACTTACACCCAGGGTGACCGCCGAGCCCAATGGGCCAGCCTCAATACGTACCTTCAGCGTGATGTGCATTCGTTGAAGAGCCAGTTGGTCGTGGGGGACAGCTTCACGCCGGGGGAGTTGTTCAACAGCGTGCAGTATCAGGGCATTCAATTGGCCTCGGACGACAACATGTACCCCGACAGCCTGCGTGGGTTCGCCCCGGTGGTGAGAGGCATCGCCCGCAGCAACGCCCAGGTGACGGTGCGCCAGAACGGCTACATCATCTATCAGACTTATGTGCCCGCCGGCGCATTCGAAATCACGGATTTGTACCCCACGTCTTCCAGCGGCGATATGGAAGTCACCATCACCGAGGCCGATGGCAGCGTGCGCAGCTCGATTCAGCCTTTTTCGGCGGTGCCGGTGATGGTCCGGGAAGGGCGCTTCAAGTATTCGCTGGTCGCGGGCGAATACCGTTCGACGGCGAGCAAGAGCAGCACCCCCGCATTTGCCCAGGGTACGCTGATTTACGGGTTGCCCGGCGACACCACCGTGTACGCGGGTGTCCTTGCCTCGGCGAAGTATTCGGCGACGTCCTTGGGTGTCGGCCACGGGTTTGGCGAATGGGGCTCGCTTTCCATGGATGTGAGCCAGGCCCGCACCGAGTTGCGCCAGGGTTCCCGGCACGATGGCCAGTCGGTACGCTTTCAATATGCGAAGGATGTCGCGGCCACCAACACCACGTTCACCCTGGCCGGTTACCGTTATTCCACCAGCGGTTATTACGATTTCCAGGAAGCCAATGAGATCGACCCCGGCAACTTCAATGACTGGCGACGCCTGTATAACCGGCGCAGCCGTGCGCAACTCAATATCAACCAGTCCCTGGGCGAATACGGCAACTTTTATATCAATGGTTATCAGCAGGACTTCTGGCGACAAACCGGTTACGAACGGAGCCTGAGTGCCGGTTATAACCTGAGCCGGGGCGGCGTGACCTACGGTTTGAGTTATGCCTACACGCAGACCCCCGCGTATAACGGGCGCAAGCGCAATGACCAGCAACTGGCATTCAATATCCAGTTGCCGTTGGGGAGTGCTCTGCGTAATAGCTGGGTGAATTACAACCTGAATACCGATGCACAGGGAAAGACCGCCCACGAACTGGGGCTCAGTGGCGCGACGCTGCCGGACGATAATCTGATCTACAGCGTCAGCCAGGGTTATGCCAGCCCAGGGCAAGGCAACAGCGGCAATGCTCACGCGACGTATAAAGGCGCTTACGCGGAAACCAAGCTCGGTTACAACTACGAGCGACACTCCCGACAACTCAACTATGGCGCGCAGGGTGGCGTCGTTGCGCACCCGTTCGGCATTACTTTCTCCCAACCTCAGGGCGAAACCATGGCGCTGGTGCGCGCGCCTGGCGCTGCCGGGGTCAAAGTGCAAAACAACACCGGGGTCAATACCGATTGGCGCGGTTATGCGCTGGTTCCTCATGTCAGCACCTATCGTCGCAACCGCATTGCGTTGAGCACCGAAACACTGGCCGATGACATCGACATCGAGGCCAATACCCAATCGGTCATCCCGACCCGTGGCGCCTTGGTGCTCGCGGATTTCCAGACCCGCGTCGGCAGCCGGGTACTGATGGCCCTCACATATCAGGGAAAACCCGTCACGTTCGGCGCCAGCGCAACGCTGGTGCAAGAGTCGACGACGTTTGCCAGCAGCGGCATTGTCGGCCTGGAAGGGGAGGTTTATCTAAGCGGCATGCCGGAACAGGGTGAAGTGAAGGTTCAGTGGGGCGAGCAAGCGGACCAACAATGCACGGCAGCTTTTGTTTTACCGATATCCATTGAAGGGTCGCAGCCGTTTTCAATCATCAGGACGTTATCGGTGTCATGCAATTAATGGAGGGCTTTTTATGCTGGGTGTACAACGGACGCTGATTAGGTTGTTCTGTTTTGGCAGTGCGGCATGGGTTTTAACGGTGTTATCGAATAACGCATTGGCATCGTGCCGTTTTTACAATGGCGTGTCGTCGGCGTTGACGCGAACGGTAAATTTTGGAACGTTGATTGTCCAGCGTGATACTCCCATCGGCACGGTTTTGGCAACCGCCAATACCGGCGCCTACAATGGTGGCCGGTATTTTTACGGCTGCAGTGTGAATTATGTGCATCGCTTTGCAATGGAACAGTTCAGAGTCATCAGTGCATATGGGAATAACGTATACAACACCAATATAGCGGGTGTGGGGATTCGTGTATTATTCTTCGGCGGCGCTATGCCTTACGATGTCAACTTCAACGGGCCCAGCACTGTTGCGCTGCCTGAACCCGGAATTACCGTGCAGTTGGTAAAAACCACTTCGGGGGCAGTTGGGGCCGGTGTTCTGACGAATGGAAGACTCGCCTCAGGCAGTATCGTTAATTATTTTTATGCTGCTTACGCCAGCCTGTCCGGCAGCAATACCATCATTCCCGTCGCTTGTTCGGTCTCCAATACGTCCATCCCTGTGCCCATGGGCAATGTGCCGCGAAGCCAGTTCACCGGCCCGGGAAGCGCGGGAGATGAAATCAACTTTTCCATCCCGCTCGATTGCGATGCCAATACACGGGTCAAAGTTGCCCTGGATGGCAACGCCCACAGCTCCGGGATTGCTGGGGTGCTGGCACTGAATGCGTCTCCTACCGCCGCAACCGGGGTTGGCGTAAGGCTCTACTACAACAATACCCCCGTCACGCTTAGAACGCCGATTGCCGCGGGCACTACGGTCAGCGACGGCCCCTATGCAATCCCGTTGGTGGCACGTTACTACCAGACCGATGCCAACGTTACCGCCGGCCAGGCCAACAGCACCGCGACGTTTACCATGACCTACAACTGACCAAACCCGGAGGTCGGACGTAGCGCTGCGGGGTGTGGGAATTTTCTGCTGTAATGCCGGGGCTAGAGCAGGCGCAGCCCTGCGGCACTAACCTGGTTTTTCACGGTCAACAGCCCCCGCACCATCGTTGATGGTTGTCGGTTTATCCTCAGCCAAAAGATCTAGAACATGTACCTACGCAACATTGCAGTCGGGCTGTCGGCCCTTGTTTTACTCTCGACCGCGGCCCATGCCCGCAGTCTGCCTGACCTCTACACGGCCACCGAACAACGTGCCTCCTTTGATGGCTGTGCCGATCTTTTCCCCGCCGCCAAACCCATCAACACTGCCACCGTACCCGCCAGCATGCGGCCCCTGGCCCTGTGTTCGGACAATTTTGCGGTGCTCTATTCGCAGACCAGCAAGACGCCGCTGGTGGTGGTCGAGCGCCTGAACGCCGAGCAATTGCAGGATGCCAAAGGCGAGGAGCGCACCAACCTGTTCTACCCCGACCCGCGCATCCCCAAGGATGGCCGTGCAGAGTTGAGTGACTACCACAGCCAGCATCCGGCCGTCGACCGTGGCCACCAGTCGCCGGCCGCCGACGCACCGAACGCCCATGCCATGGCGCAGTCGTTTGCACTGTCGAACATGGTGCCGCAAGACCCTACCAACAACCGTAAGATCTGGAGCAAGGTCGAGGCGGATGTGCGCAAGTTCGCCAAGCGCGCTGGCGGTGATGTGTTTGTGTTCACCGGCCCGTTGTTTGACCCCGGCTACGGCACCATCGGCGACAACCAGGTCTGGGTGCCGACGCGCCTGTTCAAGCTGGTGTACGACGCTTCGTCGAAACGCGCCTGGGCTTACGTGCTGCCCAACGCGCAGACGCGCATCCAGCGGCCAATGGACTATGACGCGTTCGTGAAGAGTACCGGGCTGAAGTTGCTCGGTAATCTTCCGGTCTCCGGGTCAGTAGGGCGCACGTAAGAGGGGGAGTCACCCAGCGTCGCGCTACGCCACATCGAGCGTGCGAAACTCGACGGTGAGGTGACTCACTTCATGCACCGGTTTGAGGCGCTCGCGAATGCTGTCGGCATCCGCTGTGGAGCGGCCGACAACGCTCACGATTGCCGCATGCACACCGGGCCCTACCTGCCAGACGTGCAAGTCGGTAATCGTCGCGTCGCCCGGTTGTTCCACCAGCTCCCGGATCTCCGCAGCAACATGCTCATGGGTCTGATCGAGTAGTACGCCGGCAGTCACGCCCATCAAGCTCCAGGCCCAGCGTGCGATCACGATGGCGCCGACGATACCCATCAACGGGTCGAGCCAGACCCAACCCAGGTACCGCCCCGCGAGCAGCGCAGCGATTGCCAGCACCGAGGTCAGTGCATCGGCGAGCACATGCACATAGGCGGATCTCAGGTTGTTATCGTGGCCATGGTGGCCGTGGGCATGTTCGTGTTCGTGGTCATGCCCGTGGCTATGACCGTGGCCGAGCAACAGCGCACTGACGATATTGACCACCAGCCCCACCACGGCAATCAACGTCGCGGTGCCGAACTGCACGTCGGTCGGTTGCAACAGGCGCATGACCGACTCGATGCCAATGCCCAGGGACACCAGCGCCAGGATCAGCGCCGAGGCAAAGCCGCCCAGATCACCGACCTTGCCGGTGCCGAAGCTGAAACGCGGGCTCGACGCATGGCGTCGGGCATAGGCGTAGGCCGCGGCGGCGATGCCCAACGCACCCGCGTGGGTGGCCATATGAAAACCGTCGGCCAGCAGGGCCATCGAACCGGTGAGGGCGCCGGCGGCGATTTCCGCGACCATCATCACCACCGTCAACATCACCACCCATAAGGTGCGCTTGGCGTTTTCTTCGTGGGCCGAGCCGAGGAAGACATGCTCGTGGGTATGATCAAGGCTCATTTGGAGTACCGCCGAATGGCTTCAAGCAACTCTTCGACGCCCTGGTTGCGTTCTTCCTCGCTGAGGGATGGGTCCGCCACATGCGCCCGGGCATGTTCTTCGATGATTTCTTCCATCAAGCCGTTGATGGCGCCGCGTGTGGCGGCGACCAGGTGCAGGGTCTTGGCGCAATCGCTGTCCGATTCCAACGCTCTTTCCACCGCTTGAATCTGACCGGCAATGCGCTTGACGCGCTTGATCAGACTGTCTTTATTGGCCGCTATATGGCTCAAAATATACCCCCCTACCTATGAGGCGCGGAGCATGGCATACCCCGCCCCCCTATGCAATCTTCCGCCGAGAGACAGACCCTCTCGGTTTATACTCGACGGTCTGGTCATCAACCCCCTTCAAATGAATTGAGATACCTCATGAGCACCTCTCTTTCCACAACCTCTGCGCGCAAGCCTGTCGCGCCCCTGGTGGCCTTTGTGCTCCTGGTGCTGGGCGCCGTGTTCCTGCACAACCTTGTCGGCATGCGCCAGGTGCTGTTGCTGGTCGTCGGCGCGGCGCTGGGCTTGACCCTGTACCACGCCGCCTTCGGTTTCACCTCGGCCTGGCGCGTGTTTATCAATGACCGGCGCGGCGCCGGTTTGCGTGCGCAAATGGTGATGCTGGCGATAGCGGTATTGCTGTTCTTCCCGGCGCTGGGGGCGGGCACGTTGTTCGGCCAGCCGGTGGTCGGGCTGGTAGCGCCGGCCGGGGTATCGGTGGTGTTCGGTGCGTTCATTTTCGGCATCGGCATGCAGTTGGGCGGCGGCTGTGCGTCGGGCACCCTGTTCACCGTGGGCGGCGGTAATGCGCGCATGTTGGTGACGCTGTTCTTCTTTATCTGTGGTTCGTTGATCGCCACGCACCATGTGGGCTGGTGGTTTGCACTGCCGGCGTTCCCGGCGACGTCCATCGTCAAAAGTGTCGGCG
Organism: Pseudomonas sp. Pse79; assembly: GCF_024519615.1. Lineage (NCBI taxonomy): Bacteria > Pseudomonadati > Pseudomonadota > Gammaproteobacteria > Pseudomonadales > Pseudomonadaceae > Pseudomonas > Pseudomonas sp. Pse79. The sequence continues at coordinate 19,166 of NZ_JALJRR010000026.1, read as the reverse complement.
TCATGCCGGCGCTGCTTCTGAACCTGGCGGTGTTCGGCCTTATCGCAGCCGTCAGCGTGCGCCTGGAAAAGGCCCGTCATGGTCAACTGGAAGCCGGCGTGACCAGCGAGCATCAAGGCTTGCGCCGCTTCCTGCGTGGCCCCTGGCCCTTGGTGTGGGGCGCGATTGGCCTGGCCCTGCTCAATTACGCAACCCTGGCCCTGGCCGGACGGCCGTGGGGCATCACCTCGGCGTTCGCGCTGTGGGGCGCCAAGGTGGCGAGCGGCCTGGGTGTGGAGGTGGGCAGTTGGGCGTTCTGGCAAATGCCGGGCAACGCCAAGGCCCTGGCCGCGCCGGTGTGGGAAGACATCACCAGCGTGATGGACATTGGCATCGTCCTCGGTGCGCTCCTGGCCGCCGGCCTGGCCGGGCGTTTCGCCCCCAACCTGAACATTCCTGCGCGCTCGCTGATGGCGGCGGTGATCGGTGGCCTGCTGCTCGGTTACGGCTCGCGCCTGGCCTACGGTTGCAACATCGGCGCGTACTTCAGCGGCATCGCCTCCGGCAGCCTGCATGGCTGGGTGTGGCTGGTGGCGGCGTTCATCGGCAACAGCGTCGGCGTGCGGTTGCGCCCGTTCTTCTTTGCCGGCGAGCGGCCGCAGGTGGCGTTGAGCGGGTGCTGAGAATGCCCGCACACGTGCTGCCCCGATGCGCTTTGTCTTGAGCCGCCCTTTGTTTTAATTGTGGGGTGTCGGCTGCAGAAACTGTGTGATCAGCGCGACGACCTGCTGCTGGATCACCTGCCGTGGCCGCGCGCCGTCGCGGTCCCGGCAGATCACGCCATCGCCTGGCGAATCTTCCTCAATCAACGCCACCGCGCCGGGCTTGCAGATCGACATAAAGCTGAAGTGGGTGGCGTCGCTGATCGCTACGTAGCGCGTCGAGGCTGTTGGCAGGCGCCTGGCCAAGTCGGCGGACTCCAACTCGGCGGGCATATCCTCCGAGGGCACCGCTCCCGCGATCACCAGCGTCGGCACTGACAATGCGGCCAGACTGGCGTCGGTCATACCGCGTGACAGGCCCAGGTCCAATGACACCACGGCGCTGACGCGCTTGTCGCGCAGGTCAGCGGCCAGTTGGGCCTTTGCGGCTGGCGTGTTGGCGGGGTTGATCTGGTGGTAGACGATGCAACCGCCCAACTTCGGGTGTGCGTCGCAGTCCTGGGCGAAAAGGTCGGGGTCGAACCGTGCCCCGGCGAGTTCCATCACGGTCCAGCCACCGAGGGAATGGCCTGCCGCAGCGATCCGGTTTTTGGCGACCGCGCCAAATTGCTTCGGCTGCGCCAGCACCGCATCGATGGCCCGGCTCACGTCTTTGGGCCGTTGCCATAACTGCGCGGCGGCTTGCGGGCTGCGATCCCTGGTGGTGGTGCCCGGGTGATTGACCGCTGCGACGATGTAACCCCGGTGCGCCAATGCACTGGCCAGCCACGCCTGATTGCCCCAATTACCGCCGTAACCGTGGGAGAGCACGACCAGGGGATGCTCGCCGCTCGCCGGCGGCGCGTTGGGCACCGCGAGGGCGCCGATAAAAGCCACGCTGTCGGCGATCGGTTCGGCGGTTGCGGTGGTGGCGGCGGGGTACCAGACGACCATCTCCAGCGGACGCTCATGGTGAGCATCGGCCAGCGTAGCGGTTTGGAAGCCGATGGCGTTGTCGACCGCGAGCGCGGGCGTGGTCAGGCAGATCAGGAGCAGAGCGGTGAGGGCGGTTTTCACGGTTTCTATCGTCCTTGATGTGAGCGCCGCATCATAGCCTGAAAGGCTGCCCAGCCAGATACTCGCGAGCAGCCCAACACGCGCGACCTCTGGCTGAACACGCTGTTCCCGCTACTCGAACATCCGACATCGACCCCTTGGGGGCCTACGCATGCGTAAGCCCAGTCAGCGTATCCGCAATCGTCTTGGTCCGTTGCGCGGTCCCCTCGGTGGCGCGGCTTGACGCCTCCAGCGCATCGAGCATTTCGCGCAAGGCGCCGACGCCGCTGGACTGGTCTTCAATCTGCTGGGCAACACGCTGGATTTCGCCGGACAGCAGGTCGATATCCACACCGATTTCCGCCGCATTCTTGCGGGTGATTTCCGCCAGCTTGCGCACCTCATCCGCCACTACCGCAAAACCGCGGCCCAGGTCGCCTGCGCGCGCGGCTTCGATGGCGGCGTTGAGCGCCAGCAGGTTGGTCTGGCCGGCGATTTGCTGAATCACCTGCACAATCGACTGGATACGCAAACTCGAACCGGCCAGGGTCCGCGCGCCGACCACGGCATCATCCGCCTGGCTGGACAAGCCCTCGACCGTCGCCCCGGCCTTTGCAGACACGCTGTTCTGCTGGTCGATGGTGCCCACCAGTTCGTCCATCGAGGCGTGCAGTTCGCCGGAGTAATGCTTGATCTGCGAGGCGATTTCCGCCTGTTGACGTTCGGCCTGGGCCAGCACTTGGCCGAGGTCTGCCAGGCCCTCGAATACCGGCAGGATATTGCTGTCCAGCCCGCGGGTATTCAGGGCGCCGCTGAAGTCATTGTTTTTGAACGCGGCAATCTGCTTGACCACCACATGGTTCAATCCGGCCAGTTTATTTACCTGGCGGCGTAGGAAGAAGGCTTTGAACTCGCCGTAGTGCGCAATGAAGTTGTCCAGGTATTCGTCGCTGTAGCTGGCGCCCTTGGCCACTCGAAAGAAGAAAATCGCGGTCAGGGTCTGGTTCAGGTTCAGGCCAAGGATTTCACCGAAGGTCGACAGCCCCGCCAGCGGCACATCGCCAAACGTCCCGGCCATGCTGCCCAATTCGCTGGGGTTGTTCAGCCTGCGCAAAATGCAGTCATTGAGAATGCCCGCCACCGGCTGGCCGCCCTTGCCGCGCAGGAACTGCGCGTAGTCGGTGCGGGTGGCCTCACGCAACGGCGTGCGCCGCACCATCACCAGCTCCTCGCCGGGGGCCACGTCGCAATACAGCTGGACGATCTGCTGTTCATAGTCGATCCGTGCGATGGAGCGCACGAACAATTCATTGCCCACGCGGATGGCAAACGAGAAATCCGCCAACTTCGCTTCCAGCGCCTGGGGCGCGCAACTGAACGCGTCACACAGCGCCTGCACCATGCTCTTGATATTGCCCGCGCTGTCGATCACCTGGTCAATCGTGCGGTCCTCTTCGGAGGCGGTCAGCACGCTGAAGGTCAAGTCAGCCGGTTTGAAATTCTGGCTTTTAAATACGCCAAAACGCACATTCGCGGCGGTTTTCAGGAACACGATCTGTGCGTGGTTCTGATAACTGCGCTGGCCGTCATGGATCAGGGTTTTCTGGAAATCCAACTTACCCCCGGCCGAACCGCCGACAAACAGGCAGGGGAAGCGCCCCGACTCATACAGCGCCTCCATGAAAAACGACTCCGACGCGGACAGCCCATCGAACACCACATAGGCCAGGGTGTCGCGATGGTCGATCGGCGTGTGTGCCTGTACCCGCTTGATATTGCTCGTCAGCTTGGCAATCCGCTCCTTCATCCCCATGCGCTTGCCGCCGCTGCGGATGTCCTCACACTCCAGCGGCACCATCACCACCTCGGCCGAGGCGATCAGACTGTCGTCGAACAACTGCAGGACAATCCGGTCCCAGCGCTCGCCGGTGGTGCAATACAGCGAATTCGCCGCGTTGCACAACTCGCCAGCGGTGGTACACAGGCTGATGCTGGTGTGGGGAAAGCGACGCTTGAGCTTGGCGGCAATCTGGTCGATGTCCAGGTGCGGAGAGATGAAACCGGTGATCAGCACGGGCGTGATGCGCAGGTTGGCCAATGAGGATTCCAGTTCATTGGCGGTGCAGGTGAGGGTGGCGGTGCCTTGTCGATCGGCCCGGGCTTTTTTTAGAAGGTTGAGTGGGTTCATGGCGGCGGGCTCGATCCAGTGAGGGGCGCATGCGTTGGGCTTGCGGTTAATCAAGTTATCGGCCGATATGGCGGGGGCTGGAGCCGTAACAGAGGGGGTGCGACAAAGTGAACAGGACAATTTATTGCCGCCATTTAACTGGCGAATAAGTGTGCCCCCTTTATCGCGGATCAGTGTAGGCGTTGACTGAAAACTTCACCGGTCTTGACACCTTCCAGCCAGATTTCCCATTGATTGAGGCCAATATACTTTGCGCGCGCAATTGTCTTTTGGTCGCGGGCGCCATTGAACTCAAGGTCGGCAAACATAAAGTGTCGAAGCCGCCGGTATTCCAACTGGATCTACGGTTGCGCGGTCCACACGGCCAGTTCATAGCCGTCGGGATCAATGAAGTGGAACCTGCTTCCACCGGGGAACGCAAAGGTTTCGCGGGAGATCACCGCGCCCAGAGCCTTGAGCCGCTGTTGCGCGTCTGCCAGATTGTCCGAATACAAGATGATTAAAGGGCCGCCCGGTCGAACCGGCTCCCCGGTGGTGAAACCACCGGTCAGCCGGCCATCGCTGAATTCGGTATAGGTCGGACCGTAGTCGACGAACGTCCAGCCGAAGGCGTTGCCGTAGAAGGCTTTGCTGCGGGCAATGTCGCTGACATTGAATTCAATATTGTCGATCTGTCGATCTTGACCACGAACGCTCATGGTTGCCTCCTTGGCGAATGTCCAAAGCGGCGATTGTAACGGTTCGAGCGTTGAAATGTCGCTGGGAACAAGGCGCTAAGCCTTACCATACGCCATGTACTCGTTCTGCAACACGATGTGATCCGCCACGTACTTCGCATCATGCCAAACCCCATAGATAAACGACGACGCCCGGTTTACCAGGTTTGGCAGGCCCAGGAAATAGATCCCGCTCTGCGCCGAAATCCCGCGTTTGTGGAACGGTTCGCCGTTCTCGTCGAACGCATCCACCTTCAACCAACTGAAGTCGAACTTGAAGCCGGTGGCCCATAGAATCGTGGTCACGCCGGCTTCGGCCAGGTCCAGGCTGAGAGTCGGGTTCAGCAGGCATTGCGGGTCGGGCAGCAGTTCCCAGGCTTGCGGTTCTTCGGGGAACGGCAAGCCGTTTGCCTCGATGTACGCATCGGCGTCGCGCAGTACGTCGAAGTACGCCCGATCGCCCTGCGCCACGTTGGCGGCCAGGCCTGGGGCGAAGGTCATGACGCCTGCGTTCCACTGTTCGGTGACGCCCACCAGGTTGATCCCTTGATGCGCGAGGCGGCGGAAGTCGACGGTCTTGCCGCCTTCGTAGCCGCTGACGGCAAAGGCCACGTGTTTTTTCTTCGGCTGGATTTTGACTTCGTCCCACAGGCCCAGGGCGCCGAGCCACCAGCAGTAGTCGCGGCCGCGGTAGGCGCGGGGAGGGCGGTAGTGTTCGCCGACCGAGAGGTACACGGTTTTGCCGGCCTTTTGCAGTTCTTCGGCGATTTGCGCGCCGGAGGCCCCGGCGCCGACCACCAGCACGGCGCCTTCGGGCAGTTGGCCGGGGTTCTTGTAGGCGCAGGAATGCAACTGATGCAGCGGCGCGGTGGCGGGGACGATGTCCGGGATCGAGGGGCGTTGGAACGGGCCGGTGGCGGCCACCACGTTAGCGGCCTCGATCACGCCCGCCGAGGTGGTTACCTTGAAGCCGGGGCGCCCGACATGGCGCTCCACTTGCTGCACTTCGACGCCGGTACGCACCGGGGCGTTGAGCATTTCGACATAGGCTTGGAAGTAGTCGGCCATGCGCTCCTTGGGCGGGAAGGCTTCGGGGGAGATGCCCTCGAATTTCAGGCCGGGGAAACGGTCGTGCCAGGCCGGGCCGTTGGCGACCAGCGAGTCCCAGCGCTCCGAACGCCAGCGCTCGGCGATGCGGCTGCGCTCCAGCACGATATGCGGCACGCCCATCAGGGACAGGTGTTCGCTCATGGCGACGCCGGCCTGGCCAGCGCCGACTACCAGGGTGTTGATGGTTTCTACTGACATAGGAAAGGCCTGAATAGTAAGAAGTCTGTCTGAAAAGAACGGGCGCGGTCGCGGTGGACCGCCAATGTGGACGCGTGGGTGATACCGTTCACTGCGGCGGCTCTGCGAGCAGTTCGGCCACCGCCGTGAGTGCCAGTTGGTAACCCAGCGCGCCCAGCCCGGCGACCACGCCGGTGGCGGCTTTGGACACGTAGGAGTGATGCCGGAAGCTTTCGCGCTTCCAGATATTGCTCATGTGCGCTTCGATGATCGGGCCGTCGAACGCCAGCAGTGCATCGAGGATCGGCACCGAGCTGTAGCTCAGCCCGGCGGCGTTGATCACGATGGCGTCGGCGTTCAGGCGGGCCTCTTGAATCCAGTCCACCAGCACGCCTTCATGGTTGCTCTGGCGAAAGTCCAGGGTCAGGCCCAACTTCGCGGCGTGGCCCTGGCAACGCGCTTCGATGCTGGCGAAGCTGGCACTGCCGTAGGTGCCGTCCTTGCCCAGCCCATAGAGGTTGGCGTTGGGGCCATTGAGGAAGTACACGGTGTGGGGCATGAGGTTCTCCGGCTTATTCGGCGAGGTGCAGCACGAGGTGGGCGTCGGCCGCCTTCATACGCTCCAGTCGTCCGGCACCACGGCGATCACATCGATCTCCATCAACCACTCCGGTTGGCCGAGGCCGGAAATCACCAGCCCGGTGGAAATCGGGAACACGCCCTTGAGCCATTTGCCGACCTCCTGGTACACCGGCTCGCGGTAGCGCGGGTCGATCAGATAGGTGGTGGTCTTGACGATATGGGACAGGTCGGAACCCGCCTCCTCAAGCAGTTGCTTGACGTTTTTCATGGCCTGTTCGGCCTGGGCACGCGGGTCGCCGAGGCCGACCAGGTTGCCGTCGAAATCGGTGCCGATCTGGCCGCGCACATAGATGGTGTTGCCGGCGCGCACGGCCTGGCACAGGTCGTTGTCCAACGCCTGGTTGGGATAGGTCTGTTTGGTATTGAACATGCGGATACGGGTATGAGTGGGCATGGCGAGCGACTCGTCGGCAGCGGGATGCAATCAGCTTCACATCGCCGGTCGCCGGACGAAACCAGCATTTGTGCGGGGTAGTGCTTAGGAAAAACCGAAGCCCGTGCAGGTCATCGCCCTGCGCAGGGCCCGCGCCTATCCCGGCATGAACCCTGCAACGCGCTGGGCATACAGTCATTACCGAGGTACAGGCCTGATGCTCAGTCGTATCACTCAGCGCCAACTGGAATATTTCGTCGCGTCGGGCGAGGCCGGCAGCATCAGTGCCGCGGCTGAACGCATCCATGTTTCGTCGCCGTCGATCTCGGCGGCGATCACTCACATGGAGGCCGAGCTGGGCATCCAGCTGTTTATCCGGCATCACGCCCAAGGCATTTCGCTGACGGCCGTGGGGCGCCTGGTGATGCAAGAAGCCAAACAGATCCTGGAGCAGGTGAGCAACCTCTACACCATCGCCTCGGAGTCGTTGAACACCGTGCGCGGGCCGCTGCGCGTGGGTTGCCTGGAGTCGCTGGCGCCGATGATCACCCCCGAGCTGGTGTTTGGTTTCGGTCGTGCGTTTCCCGGCGTGCGCCTGACCCAGGCCGAAGGCAACCACGAGGAACTGCTGGAAAAACTGCGCAGCGGCGAGCTGGACATCGCCCTGACCTACGACCTGGTGACCAGCCCCGACATCGATTTCCAACCCCTGGCGCACCTGCCGCCGTATGTGATGGTCGGCGAGTACCACCCGCTGGCGAGTCTGTCGGCGGTCAGCATGCAGGACCTGGAGGCGTACCCGGTGGTGCTGCTCGACACGCCCTGGAGCCGCGACTATTTCCTCAGCCTGTTTATGCAGGCAGGCACCACGCCGAACATCATCGTGCGCTCCACCAACCTCGAAACGGTGCGCGCCATGGTCGGCAACGGGATCGGTTATTCCTTCGCGAATGCGCGGCCCAAATCGAACCTGTCCCAGGACGGCAAACGCGTGATCCGCCTGCGCCTGGCGGGCGCGCACCGGCCGATGAAGCTGGGCTACGCCACGGCGAGCAACACCCAGCTGTCGCGTGTGGTGTCGGCGTTTGCCGAGCGCTGCCGCATGTTTGTGTCCGACCAGTACATCCCCGGCATGGCCCCGCCGAGCTTTTTTGACCCGCATGCGGTGCGCTCGCTCAGCAGTGTGAGCTGAATTTGCACCAAAAGGTGGCGTGTTCGGCGCGGTGAGTTCAGGCGCGCACCCTTTCGGTCAGGGCCTACAGCCTATCCAATGTGGGAGGGGGCTTGCCCCCGATTGCAGTGGGTCAGCTTGCTGATGTGTTGCTGATGCGCCGCTATCGGGGGCAAGCCCCCTCCCACATTGATTTTTGGTGGTTTCGAGGGTGGCGGGGGGCTGCGTAGGTTCTGCCTACCCAGTGGACCGGGTTTTACGAATTGACCCCAAGTGCCTCCCGCCACGACTCTGAATTCATTGACGCAGATCAACTTCTTTTTTGGGGCAGGGCAGCGCGACGATGACATTCGACTGGAATTATATGTTGGGTCTGCTGGGTGACGCCGAGTTCTGGCGCGCAACGTGGACGGTGATCAAGCTCAGCACCCTGACCTGGGTCTTGAGTATCGGTCTGGGCTTTCTGCTGGCGCTGGCCAAGCAATCCAGGCATGGGCTGCTCAGCGTTCCTGCGCGTGGCTATATCTGGCTGTTCCGCAGCCTGCCGTTGTTGGTGCTGTTGATCTTTATCTACAACCTGCCGCAAGCGCTGCCCGGCACGTCGGCGATTCTGGCCGACCCGTTCTGGTCCGGCCTGTTGGCCCTGGTGATCTGCGAAACGGCGTATGTGGCCGAGATCCATCGCGGCGGTCTGCTCTCGATCCCCAAAGGCCAGGGCGAGGCAGCGCGGGCGTTGGGCTTGAAGTTTTTCGGCACCCAATGGCGCGTGGTGATCCCCCAGGCTGTGCGGGTGGCGCTGCCGTCCCTGGCCAACGAATACATCTCCATCGTCAAGCTCACCTCGCTGGTGTCGGTGATCTCGCTGACGGAAATCCTGATGGTCGGCCAGCGCCTGTATTCGCAGAACTTCCTGGTGATCGAAACCATGGCGGCGGTGGCGTTTTTCTACGTGTTTATCGTCACCGTGTTCGACTTCCTGCTCAAACGCCTGGAGCGCTTTCTCGACGTCAACCAACGCAATGTGTCGCGGGTTCCCGATGCGGCGGTGCTGGCGCTGGCCACGCAACAACGGGTTGCGCTGCAACGTCCGGCAACCACCGGGGCCCCGGCGCTGCAAGCCACGCGGCTGCACAAGGCCTACAGCGACATCGAGGTGCTGGGCTCGGTCAGCCTGCAGGTCCAGCCCGGTGAAGTGGTGTCGGTGATCGGGCCGTCGGGGTCGGGCAAAACCACCTTGATTCGCCTGCTCAACGGCCTGGAGCAACTGGACAACGGCGAGATCAGGATCAACGGCCAGCCGTTCATCCACCTGAACAAAACCGGCGCGCAGAAACCGCAGTACGTCGAACACGCCGAGCATCGCCTGAACATCGGCATGGTGTTCCAGAGCTTCAACCTGTTCCCGCATTTGAGCGTGCTCGACAACCTGCTGATGGCGCCGAAATACCACGGCCTGGGGCGTACCGACGCGCTCAAGCAACAGGCCTACGCGCTGCTGCACAAGGTTGGCATGCTCGACCACGCCTGGAAGTACCCGCACCAACTCTCCGGCGGCCAGCAGCAACGCGTGGCGATCGCCCGCGCGTTGATGATGCGCCCGCAGATCATGCTGTTCGACGAGCCCACCTCGGCGCTCGACCCGGAGAAAGTCAACGAAGTGCTGCAAGTCATCGAAGCCTTGGCCGAGGAGGGCATCACCATGGTGATCGTCACCCACGAGATGAATTTCGCGTTCAAGGTCTCCGATCGGATCGTGTTCATGGAGAAGGGGCGTGTGGTCTGCGACGACACGCCTGCGGTATTGCGCAGCGGCCAGAACCCACGCGTGGAGGCGTTCCTCAAGGACGTCTCGCTGGCGTGACCCTCTAACGTTCAGGAAAAACAAAATGATCGAGCAACATCAAATCGAGCAGTTCCAGCGCGACGGCTACCTGGTGGTGGAAGGCGTGCTGTCGATGGACGAAGTGGCCGCGCTGCAGCACGACTTCGACCAATGGGTAGAAGAAAGTCGCCGCCATGACCAGGGCTGGGGCACCACCGTGGATGGCCGCGCACGCTTCGATCTGGAGGGCGACCATCGCGCCGATCACCCGTCGCTGCGGCGGGTCAGTTCGCCCACCGAGATTTCCCCGGTGTATGAGCGCGTGGCGTTGCATTCACGCATGGCGGCGATTTCCGCGCAGTTGATCGGCGCCAGTGGCACGCGCTTTCACCACAGCAAGATCAACTCGAAGCTGCCCCGCACCGCGACCCAGGTGAAGTGGCACCAGGACTTTTTATTCACGCCCCACAGCAACGACGACATCATCACCGCCTTGCTGATGGTCAGCGAAGTGACCCCGCAAAACGGCCCGCTGAATGTGATCCCCGGCAGCCATAAAGGCCCGTTGTGGTCGCACTGGCAGAACCAGCGTTTCACCGGCGCGGTGGACGATGCCGTGGTCGCGCAACACTGTCGGCAACCGGTCGCCTGCTACGGCCCGGCCGGTTCCGTGTGCTTCATGCACACCCGGCTTTTGCATGCCTCCAGCCCTAACGAGACCGAACTGCCGCGCACCCTGTTCATCAGCGTCTACGCCGCTGAAGACGCGCTGCCATTCGGCGAAAACCCTCTGCCCAGCGCACATGCCGGCCTGCTGGTGGCCGGTGAAGAAAGTGGCTTGATACGTTCCACGGACAACCAACTGCGCTTGCCGCAGAAACCCCGTGGCGCGTCTTTCTTCGTGCAACAGGCCGGACAAGATTCTGCCACTGCCTAACCTCCCAACCCCCTTGCAGGTATTGACCATGACAGCGTTTCGTAAAAGTGTTCGTCCCCTTGCCGTGTGCCTGCTGGGCGCAGCGGTTGCGATGACCTCGTTGGCGGCTTCGGCGTTCCAGCAGGACGGCAAGATCATCGCCGGTTCCGATGTGACGTTCTTCCCCTATGAGTACATGGATAACAACAAGCCAGCGGGCTTCGATATCGAGTTCATGGACGGCCTGGGCAAGGTCATGGGGCGCAAGGTCGAGACCCTCGACACGCGTTTCCCCAACCTGATCACCGGCCTGCAGGCCGGGCGTTTCGATGTGACCAACTCGTCGATGTACATCACCGCCGAGCGGGTCAAGGTCATCGACATGATCCCGTACCTGAAAAGCGGTGAGTCGATCCTGACCCTCAAGGACAGCACCTTCCAACCCAAGACCCCCGAGGAGTTCTGCGGCCACAAGATCGGTTCCATGGGCGCTACGTCCTGGCTCGCGCAGATGAACAAACTGTCGGCCGAGTACTGCGTGGCCAAGGGCTTGAAGCCGATCCAGATCAGCGAGTACAGCACCGACCCGCAAACCACCCAGGCGTTGCTGGCCCATGCGGTCGAAGCGCAGATCACCGACGCGGCCGTGGCCCGTGGCGTGATCGACAAGCTGGGCAGCCGCGTGGTGATTTCCTCCGACGCCTTGATCTACCCGGTGCTGAACGGCTTCGGCGTGAAGAAGGGCAATGACACGGTGAAAAAAGCCCTGCTCGACGGCCTGGAGAAGTACCGCGCCACGCCGGAATACGCGGCCTTGCTCAAGAAGTACAACTTCGAGGCCCCCACCGATGCCGACCTTGCGGCGCTGATGCCCAAGTAAGCCTATTGCGCGGCCGCTGTCTTGCGGTCGCGCCCTGCGGAGACCGATCCATGGCGTTATCCCTCGAAGAACAGACGCGCATCGACCTGGCAGCGACCTTTCGCATCGTCGCCCACCTGGGTATGCACGAAGCGGTGGCCAACCACTTCAGCGCTGCCGTGTCGGCCGATGGCAAACAGTTTTTGCTCAACCCGAGGTGGAAGCACTTCTCGCGCATTCGCGCCAGCGACCTGCTGCTATTGAACGCCGATGACCCCAGCTGTGCCGACCACCCGAACGTGGACGCCACCGCCTGGTCGATCCACGGGCAGATCCACCGACTGCTGCCGCACACCCGCGCCGTGCTGCACCTGCACCCGGTCTACACCACGGCGGTGGCGTGCCTGGCCAAGCCGCACATCCCGGCGATCGACCAGAACACCGCGCGCTATTTCAACCGCGTGGCGGTGGACGAGCTCTACGGCGGCATGGCCGATACCGAAGCCGAAGGCGCGCGCCTGGTCGGCCTGCTCGACGGCAAGAGCCGCCTGTTGATGGGCAACCACGGCGTGATGGTGACCGCTTCGTCCATCGGTGAAGCGTTCGACGATATCTGGACCCTGGAGCGCGCCTGCCAGATCCTCGTCACGGCGTGGTCCACCGGGCAGCCGCTGCGGGTGTTGTCCGATGAAGTGGCGGAAAAAACCGCGCGGGGCTGGGAAGGCATTACTGATTTCTCGCGCCAGCATTTTGAAGAAATGAAGCAAATGATGATCGATGCCGATGCGTCGGTGCTCGACTGAGGAAGCGCTATGACCTTTTCCGTTGTTGCCCGCTGTGCCGAGACGGGCCAGTTGGGGATCGCCATCAGTTCGTCGAGCATCGCCGTGGGCGCGCGTTGCCCGTGGCTGCGCCCCGGTGTGGGCGCGGTGGCGTCGCAGAACATCACTTTGCCGAGCCTGGGCCCGCAGATTCTCGACCTGCTGGAGCAGGGCATGACGCCGAGTGAAGCCGTGGCGGCAGTGTTCGCCGGGCAGGACCACCGCGACTATCGGCAGGTGACGGTGATCGATCGGCTGGGCCGCACCGCGCACTTCAGCGGCGCGCAGACTCTCGGCCTGCATGCCGCGCAGAGCGGCGAGCAATGCGTCGCGGCCGGGAACATGCTGGCCAATCCCGGTGTGATCGCCGCGATGGTCGGCGCGTTCGAAAACGCCTCGGGGCATCTGGCTGACCGGCTGCTCGCCGCGATGCACGCAGGCCAGGCCCTCGGCGGCGAAGCGGGGCCGGTGCATTCGGCGGCCCTGATGGTGGTCGACGATCTGCTCTGGCCCATCGTCAATCTGCGCGTGGACTGGGCCGATGCCGAGCCGATCGGCGCCCTCGATCAGTTGTGGCAGGCCTATCGCGGGCAACTGCAAGACTACCTCGACCGCGCCCTCCACCCGCACATCGCGCCGGGCTATGCGGTGCCGGGAGATGACCGATGAGCCACAGCCGTGACCTGCTGGCGCAACTGGTGCGCTTTGACACCACCAGCCGCGAATCCAACCTCGCGTTGATCGACTTCGTGCGTACTTATTTGCAGGGCCACGGCGTCACCTGTGAACTGGTGTTCAACGAACACAAGAACAAGGCCAACCTGCTGGCGACCATCGGCCCGGCGGAAGTGCCCGGCATCGTGTTGTCCGGGCATACCGATGGGGTGCCGGTGGACGGCCAGCGCTGGAGCGTGGCGCCGTTCGACCTCACCGAACAAGACGGCAAGTTGTACGGGCGTGGCACCGCCGACATGAAGGGCTATATCGCCTGTGTGTTGGCCTGTGTGCCGGCGCTGGTGCGGGCGTCGTTGCGCATGCCGGTGCATATCGCGCTGTCCTATGACGAGGAGGTGGGTTGCCTGGGCGTGCGTTCATTGATCGAACGGTTTCGCGCGCAGCCGGTCAAGCCGCTGTTGTGCGTGATCGGCGAGCCCACCGAGCTCAAGCCGGTGCTGGGGCACAAAGGCAAATTGGCCATGCGTTGCGATGTGCATGGCGCGGCGTGTCATTCGGCCTATGCGCCGTCGGGCGTCAACGCCATCGAATACGCGGCCTGCTTGATCCGGGAGCTGGTGCGGCTCGGTGAAGAACTCAAGGCGCCGCAACACCTGAACGCGGCGTTCGATCCGCCGTTTTCCACGGTGCAAACCGGGGTGATGAGCGGCGGCAAGGCGCTGAATATCGTGCCGCAGCAGTGCAGCTTCGATTTCGAAGTACGCTCGCTGCCGGCCCAGGACCCGTGGCAGGTGGCGCACCAGTTACGGTTGTATGCCGAGCACACCCTGCTACCGGCGATGCAGGCGGTGAGTGCGCAGTGCGCGATCGGTTTCAGTGAGTTGTCCAGCTATCCGGGGTTGGCGACTTCGTCGCAAAGCCAGGCCGCTGAGTGGGTCGCGCAGTTTTGCGGTTCGCGGGACTTCGGTACCGTCGCCTTCGGCAGCGAAGGCGGGTTGTTCGATCAGGCGGGGATTCCCACCGTGGTGTGCGGGCCGGGCAGCATGGAGCAGGGGCACAAGGCGGATGAATTCATCAGCCTGCAACAACTGGATGCCTGTGATCGAATGCTGGAGCGGGTGGTGGAGTTTGTGCGTCAATAGCCCTCGCACTGACACTCGTGGTGAAGAAGGGGCCCCAGTTGAACGAACACACATTGTCCATGCGCCTGGAACGCGTGGCGGCGCATGTGCCGGCCGGGGCGCGGTTGGCGGATATCGGCTCCGACCATGGCTACCTGCCGGTGGCGTTGCTGCGCCGCGGCCTGATCGCGGCGGCGGTGGCGGGGGAGGTGGCCGCGACGCCATTCCAGGCCGCCGAACGCACCGTGCGTGAAAATGGCCTGGAGCGACATGTCAGCGTGCGCCTGGCCGATGGCCTGGCAGCCATCGAACCCGGCGACGCGATCAGTGCGATCAGCGTCTGCGGCATGGGCGGCGAGACCATCCGCGACATCCTCGACAGCGGCAAGGCCTGCCTCACCGGCCAGGAGCGCCTGATCCTGCAACCCAACGGCGGTGAACAACCGTTGCGCCAATGGCTGATGGACAACGGTTAGCGCATCCTGGTCGAAGAGTTGTTGCGGGAAAACCGCTTCTACTACGAGATCATCGTCGCCGAGCGCGCCGAACCGCGGGTGTACAGTGCCGAGGAGTTGTACTTCGGCCCGCTGCACCTGCAGGCCCGCAGCCCGGACTTCCTGGCCAAGTGGCAACGCCTGCTGCGGCAAAAGCAGAAAACCCTGGCCGGTTTCGAACAGGCCCGCCAGGCGTTACCGCCGGCCAAGGTGCAAGAGGTCGCCCAGCAAGTGCAGTGGATCACCGCGTTGCTGGCGTGAGCGCAGCGGGTTGATCGAACCCACTCGCTACGCGGTCGTTCCCGACGCTGAGTGCTTTCGCCCCATCTTCGCGCACGGCACACGATTTTTCGGGTGTCGCACCGCCTGTTCAGGGGGCCGCTCTCTGCGGCCCGTATCTTGCTTGAGCCTTCCCAATCAATGACATGGCACTTTGCTGTTAGTCATTTCAAGGCGTCACCCATCGTTGCCGCGTGTGGGTGGTTTTAGGGAGTAGTCGGCCATGCACAGTCTTTTGTCACCCGGTATCCGCCTGCTCGGACGTTTCGGCTTCGCACGCAAATTCCAGATTCTGTTCATTCTGTTCATTCTGCCCTTGGCCGGGAGCCTCTGGATGATCGGGCTGGACTATCGCGACAAACTCGCGGTGATTTCCAGCGAAAAGTCCGGCGTTTCTCAACTGCTGACCCTGGACGCGCTAGATGGCCAATTAACGGCCCAACGCAACCTGGCGTCGCGCTGGAAAGCGCTGGACCTGCTGCGTGAACCGACTCCCGCAGCCAAGGCGGCGATGGACCAGGTGGATGCGAACAACCCGCTCATCCTGCAAAGCCTGCAAGCCCTGGGCGACGCGCTCAAGAAACAGGGCGCGAGCGGCGATACCCTGGCCCGCTTCGATGCGTTGCAGGCAGCGGTCAAGGGGATGGATGTGCAATCCCTGCGCACCGTCGGCTGGTGGCCAGACGGCTACGACCGCTTCACCTCGGCGCTGAGCGCCATGCAAACCCTGCGTGAACAGATCACCCTCGACGCCGGCCTGATCCTCGACCCCTGGCTGGAGACTTACCTGCTGATGCAGATTTCCAGCCAGCACACGCCGGACCTGATCGAGCGTATCGGGCGCATGGCCAGTATTGGTCAGTCGTCCATTGCCTCGGGCCAGTTCACCTTGCAAAGCCGCTTGCAGATGCGCGACCTGCGCGGCCGTATCGGCGATGCGCGGGACCAGTTGATCAAGGCTGCGGCATCGCTCAAGGCCAAGCCATACGCCGGCCTGGAACCCTGGACCGCGCAGTACGACAACAGCCTGCAACAACTGGACAGCGAGCTCAAAGTGCTCGACGACGGCGTGTTTGGCGGCACCATCAAGCTCGACCCTGCCGGTTTCGAGCGCAGTGTCGACACCATGCTCGGCAGCCTGGGCGCGTTGCGCAAGCAATCGCTCGGCTCGCTGGATGCGCGCCTGACCCATTACCACGACCGCTCCTTGCAGCAATTCATCCCCGTAGCGGCCATTTTCAGCCTGCTGGCCCTGGCGGCGCTGTACCTGTTCATGTGCCTGCAAGCGTCGATCCGCCGCAGTGCCAGCGGTATCACCACGCTGGCTGAGTCGTTGCGCGACGGCAACCTGTGTGTGGAAGTGGCTGTGGACGGTCGCGATGAGCTGGCGGCGATCAGCGCGGCGCTCAACGTGGCGGTGGTGCAACTGCGTACCAGCCTGCTGGGGGTCAATCACGAGACTCAGCAACTCGGGTCGGCGGTGCTTACGCTCAATTCGCAGTCGGGCAGTACCCTCAGCGACGTCGAAGACCAGCAACACCAGATCAGCCAGATCGCTGCGGCGGCGACGCAATTGGCCGCCACCTCCATGGGCGTCGCCAAAAGTTGTGAGCAAGCCTCCGGCAGTGCCCAACACACCCGCCGCATCGCTGAAGACAGCAGCCGCGACAGCCAGCGCACTACGGCGAGCATCCAGCAACTCAACCAGCGCCTGACCGACACCGCCAACGCCCTGGAGCAAGTGAGTCAACAGGGCCAGCAGATTCAGTCGGTGGTCGACACCATTCGAGGCATCGCCGAGCAAACCAATCTGTTGGCACTCAACGCCGCCATCGAAGCCGCGCGAGCCGGCGAACAGGGCAGGGGGTTTGCCGTGGTCGCCGATGAAGTGCGCAGCCTGTCGCAACGCACCCAGGCCTCCACCGCGCAAATCGCCGGCACCGTCGACAGCCTGCGCGCCACGGTCAGCCAGGCCGTCACACTGATGAGCGTTGCCTGTGCCCAGGCGCTGACCGACGCCGAATCCGTTACCGGGCTGGGCGCGCGGCTGGGCGAGATCGCCGGAGCCGTGCAGAACGTCACCGACACCCTGGCGCATATCGCGGCGGCGGTGGAAGAACAAGCGACGACGGCGGACGAGGTGAGCGGCAATATCCAGCAAGTGGATCAGGCGGCAGGGCGCTTGCTCGATGGCGCGCGGGCGGTGAATCAGGCAGCGGATACGTTGAGCAAGGGCAGTCGTGCGCTGAGTGACAACACCGCACGTTTCCGCCTGAGCTGAATAGGCCGCCGGGTGTAACCCGGTCTAGTTTGTGTCCTGACTGGACTCTACCTCGAGTTTCAATCGGTCAGCCTTGCTGATGTACTTGTCCTTGGTTTTCGGCGCCAATTTGGCACTGGCCTTTTTCGCGTTGGCCTTTAATAGCTGATTGATCTTTTTACGACGGTTCATGTTGGTCTCACCCACCTGGTCAATTCTCGAATGATATCAGCTAAAAACAATGGGCCCGATTTTGACGGTGCGGCGTCATAAAATAGTGGCACAATGCCTCATTCTCAGGCATCGCAAGCACAAGGAGATGAGCCTTGCACCTATTGATCACTCGCGCCGCCTCACTCAGGGCCACGCTTCATCGCCCTGAACCCTTCAACCTGTTCACGCTGTTGCGCAGTGCTTCGGACGAGGTCCGCCTGCACTCTCGCTACCTGGCTTTTTTGCTCAACCCCAAGGGCGCACACGCCGCGGGCGGGAAACTGCTGGAGCTGTGGCTCGCGGCGTTGAATATAGAAGGCTTCGATTGTCGCGCTGTCACGGTGGATGTCGAGTACCGCAATGTCGACATCCTGATCCGCAACGGCAAGCGCCAGGCGATCATCATTGAGAACAAGCTCAACGCCGAGGACCAGGACGCCCAGTTGCACCGTTACCTGGAAGCGCTCCAGGGCGAGGGCTACCAGACGTTCCCGCCGTTGTACCTCACCCTGGACGGGCGCGATGCCGACACGCGCAGTTGCCTGGGCATCGACTACCAACGCATCAGCTACGCCGCCGACATCCTGCCTTGGCTTGCGCAATGCCAACCTTGGGTGATCCGCGAAGCGGGCGTGCGAGAAAGCCTGCTGCAGTACATCGACCTCATCGCAAAACTGACTTTCCAGAACCAAGGACACGCCTACATGGACGCGCTCAAGCAGACGTTACGCCAGGACAACAACCTGCTCGTGGTCAAGGACCTGCAGAGAGCCTTCACCGAGACGCTCAAAGACCTGCAACTGGAACTCTGGCAAGCCGTTGCCAAGTGCGTCGAAGATAAATACCCCGCGCTGCCCAAGCCCTCTGAAGCGCCCACTGCGGCGGTTATCGACCGTTACTACAGCGCGGCCAAGAATAACCGTTATTACGGCCTTCACTACGAGCTGGGCTTTATGGCGGGCTCGGTCTACATCGAGCTTAATCATCGCTTCTATTGTGGCTATTGCTGCGATGCCGAATCCCATCCTCGCGATTTCGGGCAACTGGAAATGTTGACGCTGTTGTTGGAGAACGATGGCGTCAGCGAAAATGGCTTGCTCTGGCGCTTCACCACCGAACTCAATATGAAACACCCCAGCGACGAGCACCTGATGACACTGCTTGCATCGGGGACGCGAGCGCAAGCGGCAGAGCGCATGGCAGACGACCTTTATGACCTCTGGTACAAGGCGCATGAACTCTACGGCGCAGCAGCGTCGGGCGCGGGCCGCATGGCGGTCGATCAGCCAGGCTAGGCTTGGGGCCGCGCCGCTGGACAGCTACTTGCCCTACTCAGACTCCTGAGCCTGAGTAGGGAAAAGAATTTTCAGGCGGGGGTTGACCACGTAATTTAATCCTGTATTATTTGCCTCCCGCTAACGAGCAGTTCGCTGCTGGTCTGGCTTAAGTAATTGATTTTGTTGATAAAATTAAAAACTTTTAGGGTTGCTACTTCGAAGAGTGTGCTGTAGAGTGCGCTCCTCGGTTGAGACGAAAGGTCTTAACCAACCGCTCTTTAACAACTGAATCAAGCAATTCGTGTGGGTGCTTGTG